>JAICPX010000019.1 GCA_025929635.1 Chitinophagaceae bacterium | reverse complement strand
TTTTGTATCGGCAGTAGTATATATCAAGTCGTTTGATAGTGTAATATATTTACCAATGTCATAAGATCCATTCAAACCTATTTGATGTTGTTGTCTTCTTGCTTCAGGCACAATGAGCGTACGATCCTGATTACCGTAAGTCATTCTGAAATTATAATTTTCAGCTCCGCTTGTAAATGAAATACTATTATTAAGATTGCGGCCCGTACGGAAAAAATTTTTCACATTATCGGGCTGGGGAACTAAGGGAACCTGTACGCCAAATTCGTCACCAGGGTACCAGCTGTAATAGGGGCGGTATAGTGATCCGTCCATCCTGGGGCCCCAACTTTCATCAGCACCGTATTCAATCATGCGTTGACCGTTAAAAGTGGACCATGATGCGGGATGAATAGCCGGATTATACTTAAACAAATAAAATCCTTGTGCATCCAAATAGCCTGTTCCTAATGACGATACGCTTGTATAGGAGGATGAATAGCCTCCTGCATATTCATTCTGATAAGGGGGAAGTAATGCAAGTTTCTCAAATGTTGCTCCCAGGTTCAACTCAACACTTGTAGTTTTTCGCCGTGTTCCTTTTTTTGTGGTAACAACCACGGCGCCATTTGCTGCCCGTTGCCCGTAAAGTGCTGTTGCAGCCGGGCCCTTCAAAACAGAAATACTCTCGATATTATCCATGATAACAGCAGACTGATTAGTGATAGTTCCGTCAACAACAAATATGGGAGCCTGAGGTCCTAATCCTGTTACTCCGCGAATCAAAATATCCGCATTATCAAATGTAGAACTTGGGGAACCGACAATTTGCACACCAGCAACTTTACCGACAATGCTGCTGCTTAAGTCAATCGATTTTGCAATCGTTAAATTCTCACCTTTTACCTCCTGCACTGAATAGCCCAATGCCTTTTTTTCGCGTTTTACTCCCAGTGCCGTAGTAACAATTACTTCACTAAGATCCGAAGTAGCTACGGTCAACTCCACGTTCAAATTATTACCGGATGCAATTTCCCTCGTTTGATAGCCCGTGGCCGTGACTACCAGCTTTGCTCCTGGTGAAACAGAAAATGAAAAAATGCCCGCCTCATTCGCGACGGTCGCATTACTTGTTCCTTTCTCTGTGATTGTTGCCAGTGGTACCGGGTTGCCTTTGTCATCAGTAATTTTTCCACTTACTGTTGTTTTTTGTGCAGAAGCAGTGAATAAAAGGAATAATTGCACCGCTAGCAGTGTAAGAAGTTTTCTCATGTTGGTCAGTTTTGAGTTGAGTCGGGAAGGTAAGGGAGTTTTAATTTTATTTAACAAATTTTTGCGGGTTTTTTTTTGTTTCTGCGGGTTAAATAACCATTATCACTTTAAAAATGCCAGGCTCCCGCAAAAACCCGCAAGTTTTGATGTGGTGACACTTTTTCAAATTCAATACCAGCTTCCTATTCATGGATAGATTATTTGGAGTTGCCATCGGTGATGGCTGGCCCAGTTTTTTAATAACTATTTCAGGAATACTTTTTAACAAACCATAGTAAAACTTTTGCCTGTGGTTTGCAATCTGTATCTGTGAATAACATCGGTCACTATAAAATTGAATTTTATGAGAAGGATATTTACATTATCGTTGGTAACGATCGCGTTAGTTACAGTTTTTTCGGCATGTGTCCGGGACAGGGAATACATTGATGAAAGCTATTGGCTTACTAAAGAAAGAGGAGAAATTGTACTTAGCGACCCTTATTGCGAATATTATGTAGTAGAAACCGCTTACGGCTACACCATACTTCGCTCATTCAGCAATTATAAACCTTATGAAGGTTCTATTGTATATGGAAATTTCAGCAGCTATGGCCTAAGAGATTTTTATAATCGGTCAAATGGCCAGGTCTTTACTTCCGAAGTAAGGGAATACTGGTTATCCTATTTTGAAGCGCAGGACGCTATTGATTATTATTGTTACTAAGATTCTACAGCGATCAAGTGTAAACAAAAAAAAATATTCCTGTTGGATGTCATTACCGGGGCTACTATAAAATGTTTATTACGAACAACTTCAACGTATAAATAAAAATTTGGCAATCCGGAAAGCAGATTGAAATTGGTTTCTCGGTAAGGGAAATCAATTTTACTTTTATATCGTCAACGCATCCAAAACTTCTTCTCAACATCCGGTAAACAATTTCGGAACCTACTTGCCAGATACGACTTGCCTCTTGCTTGCTCTGATCATGCTTGCCCCATATTAAGAAGCTAGAAACAAAATTTTATAACCATTAATTATTGAACTATGAAAAGTGTAATGAACAAAAGTAAAGCAACTTTAATTGCGATCATCGCCGTTTTTACCGTAGCGTTGACTAATGATGCAACGGCAACTATTAAGACTGATCCCCCTGTTACTGCATTAAAGTATCTCGGGTTTGTCGAACGCAACCCGGTATTTGAGCTAACGCTGAACAACATTGAAGCGGAGAGCTATCTGATAAACATCCGGGACCAATCAGGAACGGTGATCTTTTCTGAGAGACTAAGCGGGAAAAACATTTCACGTAAGTATCGTATCGATACTGAAGACGAAATACCTGAAGGTGGCCTCCGTTTTGAAGTAAAATCTCTGAAGAGTAAAAAAACAGATGTTTACATTGCTGGTATGACTGAAAATGTCACCCGGGAAGTTGCTGTAACCAAACTTTAATTGATCAAACGGAACTGTCCCGATGTGTTCGGGACAGTTTCATTATTTTTTTGCTTTCTTCTGAACTTCTTCCAGCTTTGCCACGTAAATGCTTCGACCATGTGTGCCAAGCACAATTTCATTATCTCTTTGTTGAATCGCGATGTCATGAATGGGAACTGACCTGGGAAGTCCTTTACTCCACATCATAAAGCTCTTTCCTTTATCAAAACTCACATAAAGACCTCCATCAGTACCGACATAGAGGATGCTGTCATCTTTTGGATCCTCGCGAATTACATTCACCGGTTCATTGGGAAGATCTTTTCCCACCTGTACCCATGTTTTACCATAGTCGTCGCTTACATATACATAGGGAAGAAAAATATCGAAACGATAACCGTTCAATGTTAAGTATACTCTTCCTTCTTTATGTTGTGATGCGAGAACACGGCTAACCCAAAGATTGTTAGTTTGAATTTTTGAGGCAGGTGCGGGTTGATCATTAATCGCGGTCTGCGATTTCTTGTCCTTCTTATTTATTAAAGTAGGTGTTGATTGGTTCAACTGCTCCCATGTATAACCGCCATCTTTTGTCAAGTGCAGGTTACCGTCGTCAGTGCCAACATAGATCAACCCAAATCTTAGTGGTGACTCAGAAATTGTCGTCAATGTTCCGTAGGGAACATCACCCTCTTTTTTCCCGTTACTAAGATCAGGTGTCATTGTGATCATTGTATCGCCCTGGTTCATGCTGCGATGAAAATGATTGCTGCCGAAATAAACTATATCCTGGTTAAATGAGCTTAACAATATTGGTGATTGCCAGTTAAAACGAAAAGGAAATTCACCCAACTGATGTCTCGGTGTGATCCTTCTCGTGCCTTCCCTGGTAACCCTGTTGGTTCTTGAATAATTTCCAAATTGAGACCCGTAATATGCAGTTGTATTATCCCTTGTATCCACCTGCACCTGCATACCGTCGCCACCACCGATATTTGCTTCTCCACCTGCAGTTAGTCCCAATCCTGAACCGGCAAAGGGATTGCGGCCCGGTTGAGAAGAAACATACCAAACGCCATTATCCTGTAATCCGCCATAAACATTGTAGGGTCTTGCATTGTCAGTGGTGATCGCATAAAACTGTCCGACAGCCGGCGTATTTGCCTTGAACCAAACCTCGCCATTATCATAAGTAATATTGACACCACCATCATTTCCATTAATAAGATGAGAATCCCTTTCCGGGTTTATCCAAAGCGCATGGTGATCTGCATGTACATTGTTTTTATCAATATTCTTAAATGTTTTTCCGCCGTCGGTTGATACCATCGCATTCAATCCAAGAATATAAACTTTATTTTCATTGTATGGCGACACATAGATCTTGGCGAAGTAGTAACCATAAGTAAAGAACATATTTATTGCATTCACATTTACTTTTTTCCAGTTTTGCCCTCCATTATCACTCCGGTAAACTTCACAACCAACCGGGTTAGCTTCAAAGCCCGTACTTACATTTAAATAGTCATGAAGCACGGTCGGTTTATACTTGTTGTTTGCCACCCACTCTTTCAGCATCTTTGCGTTATACTTTGGATAAAGCCTGCTGCGTAATAAAAGTGTATCAAGTCTTTTATCATCTAATTGAGCAAACTTTTCTTTATTTAGATCTTTCAGGTCAGCTAAACGGTAAGTAGTGGAATCCCTTCGCGCAGTATCGGGTCTGCTTTGTTGATTATCGACGATAGCGTATACGATCTGTGGATTTTTTGGATAAACGCAAAGCCCGATCCTTCCAACTTTATCATCTGAAGGAAACCCGGAGCCTTCACTGCTTATAAGTTTCCATGTGTCGCCGCCATCTGTGCTTTTATAAATTCCACTTGTTTTACCTGCTTCAACAAAATTCCATGCGCTTCTGGTCTTATACCACATTGCTGCATATAACTCATCAGGATTTTTTGGATTGATATCCATTTCAACTGCACCGGTATGGTCATCGATGTACAAGGTTCTTTTCCATGTCTTGCCACCATCCGTTGTTTTATAAGCTCCTCTTTCTTTATTGGGAGAATAAAGATGCCCAAGAACGGCCACCCAGGCTACCTTATCATTCGTTGGGTGTAATTGGATCTTCCCGATATGATGCGAATCAGGTAAACCAAGATATTGCCAGGTCTTCCCACCATTATCACTTTTATAAACACCAATGCCCGCATAAGAAGAACGACTGCTGTTTACTTCCCCGGTTCCGACCCAAATCGTATTCATAGAGTCTTTACCCTGGCCACTCCACCGGACTGCAATATCTCCGATCGTAAGGATATCTTCTGAGTCAAAAACAGGTTTAAATGAAAGCCCGTTATTTTTTGTATACCACAATCCACCACTTGCGTAAGCAACATAGAATTCTGTTGGATCATCAGGATTTGCTTCTATATCAGAAACTCTGCCACTCATGGTTACAGGACCGATGTTTCTAAAACTTATATCATTCAATACCGATCGTTTCTCCAGCTCTTTTCGCTGTTGTACCTTCTTCATTCTCTCTTCCGGGGATGTTGCTGTCACCTGGGCGAATGTGCAAATGTGCAGATTAGCCAATATGCAAATGACAGACAGTGTCTTAATTAAATTTCTGATGTGCTTAAAATTTAACAGGCAAAGCATAAACGCAGTCATTTTTCGTTATTAATTTTGTCCCACGGGTAAATGTAGAGACAAGGCATCCTTGTCTCTACATTTACCTGGTCTTCAAACTTACTAAACTATGCGATATATACTGATTCTATTTCTGATGATTTCCACCAAAGGTTTTTCTCAGTGCCGTACATATATTATTGGTGTAAAAGGAGACACGTTGAATTGTGTTGACATGAATGGCGTGAAGCAAGGGCGTTGGGTAAACGAATTGCCACCACTTCGGGGTGAAAAAGGCTATGAAGAACAAGGTGTTTACATCAATGGTAAGAAAGAAGGACAATGGCAGCAATTTACTTTGGATGGTGATCTGCTTGCCATCGAAAATTATCGATGGGGTAATAAAAATGGCCGTTGTATGTACTATAACCCATTCGGCCAGCCTGTAAGAGAGGAAAGCTGGAAAGCAGTAAATCCGGACAATCCATATGACACTCTCGATATTTTCAGTCTTAATGATCCTACCAAAGTGGAGCGGCAGGAAGTAGTAAGATTGGATGGCCACACGCTTCGGCATGGCACATGGAAATATTTTGACCAGGATCTCGGTACGGTGATAAGAACAGAACAATACAGGCTTGATAAACTTATTGTGGCAGGTGTCGCTGAAGATGAACTGGCTCCCATAGATATCAGCACTGGAAGCAATACAAAAGCGGTTTCTGATTCTGTGGCAAAAAAGTCAATAGCAAAACCCAAAGCAGTACTGGAATATGAAAAGAAGAACGCCGGTAAAAAGAAGGTGAGAACAAGAACGGGGGAGACGGGGAATTAAATTATATAATTATAGTTATAATAAATGAAGCCACTTCAATATGAAGTGGCTTTGTATGTCAGCCAGGTTCATTCCTGAGTTCCCCTTTATGCCGGCACTGAAGAATTAACGTAAGTGTCAGGGAACAGGGGTAAACGCTTTCTTTTTCTCTTCAGCTTTTTGCATCGGGTTATTTGGTTGCGGCCGGTTCCTTCCACTTTGTTGATTGGATTTAAATACCTGGAATTTTGTTTGCACGATTTCTTTTGGCCAGGAATTATTGCTTTCATCAATATCCGCAGTTTCTCGCATCGGGTCAAGTTTTACAGACGCCACTTCTTTATCTTTTATAAAAACTTTTGTTATTGCCTTTTCATTTTTCCGCCATACCTGGGCAGGGACCTTTTCGTATTCTTTTGTTCCGTCTTTATAGGTCCATTCTAAAATGATCGGCATAATCAAGCCACCTTTATTGGAAAACTTCATTTCATAAAAATGTTTGCCTGCGATCCTGGCTTTAGTTTCTTCATCCATTAAGGGATTGCCGGTTATTGTTTGAAAACCATATGATGCCGAATCATATTTTTCAATTCCTCTTGCATATCGCCAATAAAAATCTCTAAGCGTTGTATCTGCATCCGTTTGAAAAATTATATTCTTGTCTTCGCGGTTCCTGACTTTTGAAATATCATCAAAACGGGGTATCCTTGGTTTCTCCAGGTTACTATAGATCACGGTGTCCCTTTCATTTCCTCCTATCACAAATTCAGGTTTGAAATATTTTACACTGTCAATTGAAATATCTGTTGCATCAGTGCCATAAAACCAGCCACGCCAGAACCAATCAAGATCCTCACCACTTGCATCTTCCATGCTTCTGAAAAAGTCTGCCGGCGTCGGATGCTTAAACGCCCAACGTCTCGCATATTCTTTAAAAGCATAATCAAAAAGCTCACGACCCATTATTGTTTCTCTCAACACATGAAGACCTGTTGCCACTTTCACATATTGGTTGGTAAAAAAATCATTGATATTCTCGGAATTTGTCATTATTGGTTCCAGCTGATCTTTCGGCAGCTTCATATACTCTGCAGTTGTATATGCTTTTGCCCATGATGGATATTTGTTGTCCCATAATTCTTCAGCAATAGTTTGTACAAATGTGTTCAATCCTTCATCCAGCCATGTCCATTGGCGTTCATCACTGTTTATGATCATTGGATAAAAATTGTGTCCCACCTCGTGAATAACAACCGTAATACAGGCATTCTTTGCTCCTTCGGTATAGGTACCATCTTTCTCCGCACGACCAGGATTAAAACAGATCATTGGATATTCCATTCCATTTGCCGCTTCCACACTTTGTGCAACAGGGTAGGGATAAGGAACAGAAAATTTAGAATAGGTTTTTATGGCATGTGCCACAGCTTTTGTTGAATAGCGCCGATAAATTGGATAAGCCTCTTTCGCATAGAAGCTCATACACATTACTTTTTTCCCTTCGATCGTTATGGGCATCGCATCCCAAACAAATTTTGGACTGCTGCACCAGGCAAAATCACGAACATTATCGGCTTTGAAGATGTACGTTTTTTTGCGATCCGCCGAAGGCAGAGAAGTGATCTCCTTCGCATGTTTTATTTCCGCCGCTTTTGCTTCATCCAATGTTACAATCTCAGTAATATCTTTTCCTGTTTGTGCTTTTTTCCAGCGTGCTAACTGTGTCGCTGATAATACCTGCGTATAATTCTGGCATTCGCCGGTGGAACCCACCACATGATCTGCGGGCACAGTCATTTGTACTTTAAAGTTTCCAAAGGTTAATGCAAATTCTCCTGTGCCGGTGAATTGATGATTTTGCCAGCCCTGGAAATCACTGTACACGCAAAGCCGCGGATACCACTGCGCCATTGTAAAAATATAGTTGCCATCGTCAGGAAAAAACTCATAGCCGCCGCGGCCACCTTGCCTGAAACGGTCGACAATTTTATAATTCCAATCGACCTTCAGGATCATTTTTTGCCCGGGCTTCAAAGGAGTGGACAGGTCAACTCTCATCATTGTTTTATTCACCAGGTATTTTATTGGTTTACCGGCAGCATCGGTGAGTTTTACAATGTTTACTCCAAAATCATTTGGACTCCTCCTGTCGATCATTGTTTCTGCATTGGCAGAACTAACGGTTTGGGACATTGAGCTTCCACTCTCATAGCCGGCATTGTTTTTTGAGCTGTGTTGGTTCTCGTCTAACTGCAGCCACAAATAGAGCAGTACATCAGGAGAATTATTGTAGTAAGTGATCGTTTCGCTCCCGGTAAGCTTCAGGTTTTTTTCGTCCAATTCACATTTAATATCATAATCACAGCGCTGTTGCCAGTATTTTGGACCTGGTGCACCACTTGCCGTCCTGTATTCATTGCCTGTTGGTAAAATGGTTCCTAACTGTTCAAACTTATTGCCATGATTGGAAGCCGGGTTGTTCTTGATGTCCTGTGCCCTGCTAATGTTAAATGCTGACAAGGATATGCTCAATACTAAGAAAAGTCTTTTCATGCGATTGTATTTTGGAATTTAAATGTAGTGAATAACTGTTTGTTGTCATTGCCGCCGGTCAAAATAACTGAACTTCTTTACAAAGAGATGATTGCTCCCGGATAAATCTTAGTGGAAAAAACACCTGCGCCGAAATCAACCTTATTATTACCTTATTTCGTATTAATGTTATTAAAAGGCTGCAATGTTTTTTGATAAAACCTTATCAACTCATTATATTCTTCTGCAAAACTTATTTTTCGATGATGCCATGGCTGATCAACTATGCATTTACAAGCCTTGTCAACATCAGCCTTTGATACTGAAAAGGCCGAGGCTGATCCTTGCAAATTGAACCGGGTTTCGCACAGCTTATTTTGGTTAATAAATTTTTCAGAACTTTCTGCTACAATGGTTGCAGGGTTTTCTTCCGAATACCTTGGAGATCGGGATACTAAAAAATGAATGTGTTCGGGTTGGCGTAAATAGAGTATAGATGGGGATCGTTATTGTTCACAATACCTGTTGTATATTTTTCTATTCCTTCTCTGTGTTTTTAAATAATAATCGGCTGCCGGTGAAGGGCTGTAAAATGAAATGGGTGTAAAACGAATGGTATTCGATTTTCATGTTTTTTAATTGAATAAGGTGATAAGGTCGGGCTGTGGTTGATTCTTTTTCTACTAAGGTCATATCAATACCGGCTTTTAAATAAAAAATCGTCCCGGGTTTTTCGGGACGATCGAAGTTTTATCCTCACTCCAAATTTGTGTGTTGCCTATTCTCATCTATTAGGGGACAGGGGCAAAGGCCTTCTTCTTTTCAGCTGAATTCTGCATCGGGTTCTTTGTTCCCGGTACAGGGCCAAAAGGATTTTGTGTTTGTTTGAACACGGTAAATTTAGATGGTTCAGAAACAGTTGGCCATTTGTTATTTGTTTCATCAATATCTGCTGTTTCTCTCATCGGATCAAGCTTAATTGAAGCTACCTGCTTGTCTTTTATAAATACTTTGGTAAAACCTTTTTCATTCTTTCTCCAGATCTGCGCGGGGATCTTTTCGTATTCTTTTGTTCCATCATCATATGTCCACTCAAGGATCACCGGCATTGGCAACCCCCCTTTATTAGTGAATTTAAGTTCATAGAAATGTTTATTCTCAACTTTTGCCCTTGTGGCATCATCAAGTGGCGGATTGCCGGTTTGTGTAGTAAGAGAATAGCTGGCAGAATCATAAGGCTCTATGCCTCTTGCGTATTTCCAGTAGAAGTCACGAAGTGTTGTATCCTTATCTGTTTCAAAGGTTATATTCTTGTCTTCGCGGTTTCTTATTTTAGAGATATCTTCAAAGGAATTCAATATTGGTTTTTGAATTGTTCTTTTCAACACGGTATCTTTTACCGGTGATGAAGTAAAGTCAGGTTTGAAATATTTTACGGTATCCAGGGAAATATCACAGGCTTCAATGCCATAGAACCAGCCTCTCCAGAACCAATCAAGGTCTTCACCACTTGCATCTTCCATCGTACGGAAAAGATCTGCCGGCTCCGGATGTTTGAATGCCCAGCGTCTTGCATATTCTTTAAATGCATAATCAAATAATTCGCGGCCCATGATCGTCTCACGAAGAATATTCAAACCCGTTGCAGGTTTTGAGTAGGCGTTAGGGCCAAAGCCAATAATATTCTCTGAATTGCTCATGATCGGCTCTAACTGATCTTTTGGCAACTTCATATAATCAATGATCGTATGAGCAGGTCCCCGGGTTACAGGAAACTTGTTATCCCACAACTCTTCGGTGAGGTATTCAAGAAAAGTATTCAGTCCTTCGTCCATCCAGGTCCACTGGCGTTCATCGCTGTTGATGATCATGGGGAAAAAGTTATGACCAACTTCGTGAATAACGACACCTAACATTCCGTTCTTTGTTCCCTCACTATATGTTCCATCTTTTTCAGTACGTCCGAAATTGAAACAGATCATTGGATACTCCATGCCATTACTTGCCTCTACACTCTGCGCAACCGGATATGGATAAGGAATAGTGAATTTGGAATATGTTTTGATCGTATGTGCAACAGCTTTTGTCGAGAACTTACGATACAAGCCATATGCTTCTTTTCCATACCAACTCATACACATTACCTTTTTTCCTTCTACATATACCGGCATTGCATCCCACACAAATTTTGGGCTGCTGCCCCATGCAAAGTCACGAACATTGTCTGCTTTGAATATCCAGGTCTTTTTGCGCGGCGAAGCCGAAGCAATCTGCTTTGGATTTCTTAATTCACTGGCCTTTGCTTCATCAAGAGTTACTACTTCAATAGGTTCTTTTGCGGTTTGGGCTTTTTGCCAGCGCGCCATTTGGGCAGGCGTTAAAACCTGGGCATAGTTCTGGCATTCACCCGTCGAACCAACGACATGATCGGCGGGCACTGTCATCTGCACCTTGAAGTTTCCAAAAGTCAATGCAAACTCACCGCGACCTGTGAACTGGTGATTTTGCCATCCCTGGAAATCACTATAAACACAAAGACGCGGATACCACTGCGCCATAGTGAAAATATAATTGTTGTTATCAGGGAAAAGTTCATACCCGCCACGACCACCTTTGGTCAACCGGTTTACGATGTTATAGTTCCAATCAATCTTAAATATAAATTTTTGTCCGGGTTTCAATACGGTTGGCAATTCAACACGCATCATCGTTTTGTTGATTGTATACTTCATTGATTTTCCTGAAGCATCAACGATCTTCAAAATATTAAAACCAAAATCATTGGGAGCCATGTTATCGATTGTTCTTTCAGCATTCACTGCACTTAGTCTTGATGGCATGTTGCTTCCATCCTGGTAGTTCGCATTGTTCTTCGAGCTGTGCTGGTTCTCATCCAACTGAAGCCATAAGTAAGTCAGCTGATCTGGTGAGTTATTATGATAAGTTATCGTTTCACTACCTGTAAGCCTTAGATTTTTTTCATCAAGCTCACATTTGATATCATAATCACAACGCTGCTGCCAGTATTTGGGACCGGGAGCTCCACTGGCAGTACGGTATTCGTTGGGCGTAGGAAGTATGGTTCCCAACTGCTCAAATTTGTTCCCGTGATTACTGCCGGGATTGTTCTGAATGTTTTGTGCAACGATGCAGTTAATGACCAACAACTGCACTGCACAAGCGAATAAAGCCTTTTTCATGTGACGTTATTTTGTTTTTATATTATGAAGCTTAGTTATTTGTGACCGGTGAATGGTCAATGTTCATTAAAACGATCCGGGAATAGCAAGCTATTCACCATTCACCCTCATCAATTCACGACACAGAACCTGATCCCTCAAAAAGGCAGGCGCTCCAGCGCCATCAAC
Organism: Chitinophagaceae bacterium; assembly: GCA_025929635.1. Lineage (GTDB taxonomy): Bacteria > Bacteroidota > Bacteroidia > Chitinophagales > Chitinophagaceae > VBAS01. The sequence goes on along the minus strand of JAICPX010000019.1, from coordinate 9,615 downwards.
AGGGACACTCCAAAAACTGCACCAGCCGAAACCAGCACCCAATCTCTACGATTCACTTTGAACAATGTTACCAGTATCGTTACAACAACAAGTATCGCTATAACCAATACTATTTGTCCCACTTCCAGTCCAACATTAAATCCAAACAGGCCCCAGCCAATCGATTGATCAGATGCAAGCATGAACCTGATGCTGTTTGCAAAACCCATTCCATGGATCAATCCAAAAAACAGAGCCAAAAAGTAATTTATACGTACGGACTTTGGTGTAAACTTTTTCTGGAAGAGATTGGCAGTGGCTGTAAAAACTATAGTGCATGGTATTAAAAACTCAACCCATGCTGATGAAAACCTGATGATGTCAAATACACTTAAGGCAAGGGTAATGCTATGGCCAATGGTAAATGCCGTCACGAGTATTAAAACCTGTTTCCAGTCTCTCAATAAATAAATGGCTGCCAGTGCCAAAATAAAGAGCTGGTGATCCAGCGCATTCTTGCTTATGATATGTTCCCAACCGAGTTTAAAATAAAAGCCGAAATCACTCATAAATTTTGAAAGCTTTCTTCGAACCCTTGTCCTATTTTTAACGTCTTAAATCAAGCGGGCGTGAAAATAAGCCGGAGATTTGTAATCGTAAAAACTATTCCTTTAATGGCTTCATCATTCTATAAATGGTTGGTTATTCCGGTGTTGGCAGTTTTGTTGTCAGCTGCGGGTTTGAAAAAATCGCACCCTTTTCATGTTAGCGTGGTGGAGATCAATCATAATGCCTCGGACAAAACGCTGGAGATCAGTTGTAAGATATTTACTGATGATTTTGAGAAAGTTTTGGCAAAGAATTATCAAACCAGGATCGATCTCATCAATCCACCCGATAAAAAAGCGATGGATACGGTTGTAAAAAAATATATTGTATCACATCTAGCCGTTTCCGCTGACGGCAAATCCGGTAATTTGGTTTATCTCGGGTTTGAACGGGATGCCGAAGCCGTGTACAGTTATGTACAGGTAGAAAACATTGTTTCGGTTAAGAAAATAGATATTATCAACAAACTACTGCACGACCTGTTTGATGACCAGATCAACATCATGCATGTAACCGTAAATGGAAATAGGAAAAGTACAAAGTTGGATTATCCCACGGCGAATGCAACCTTGAATTTCTGATCTCTCGCTGTGAACTCAGTTTGATATCTACTGAATCTTGTAATTGACAATACCGACGCATAGACTAATTGGTCGCATCAGCACAAATTGCTTGTTTTTTCTTTATGGAAAGGCTATCGCCAAAAAAAATAGCTTTATCCAATTCAAGACAAGCTTTTTCCTTGTTGCCTGATTCATAGTAACACAGGGCGATCATGTAATGAGCATCTGTCACACGGAAGTTGTTGTTCAGGCAGCTGGAAAAGTCTTTATATGCACTATTGAATTTATCGAGTTGATAAAATGCCAAACCTCGTTGAAAAAATATTTCGTCGCCGGGTATATCAAATTTGCCATCCTCGTTTAGCCCATTTCTTTTCCAGTTTAATATAAAACTGGATTTTCCAGACGTATCATAGCCTTTTGTTTGAAGAGCGCTTGTATAATGATCAATAGCCTCCTGAAATCGATTTTGATCATATTTGCATGTTCCCATATGATAAAAAGCTGCAGCATTCTTATTATCAATTTTTAATAAACCCTGGTAACTCGCGATCGCAGAGTTATAGTCTTTTAATTCTTCATAACAAAGCCCGCGATTCAGATATGCTTCACGAAAAGTCGGATACTTTCTAATTGCCTTGTCCAGTACAATTATTGCCTCTTTGTATTTTTGTTTATCTGCCAGGCTGTTTGACGCTGATATAAAATCATCCTTGGTTTTGCACCCTGGTGCTAAAACCATAATAAAGAAGTATCTCAATAGTAATTTAATGGACATTTTCGATTAGCTTGCCTGTTTCCGGCAGTACCAGGGGATTAATCCATCTCTTCCCTTATCTCCTCACTAATATTCACCAATACTTTATCTATACGGTGACCATCCATATCTATTATTTCAAAATGAAATCCTTTCCAATCGAATTTATCACCGGTATGAGGAATACGTTCAAGTTCATGCAAAATAAAACCGGCCAGTGTATCAAATTCATGTTCGCCTTCATGCAGCCATGAGGCTTTATCAAAACGGGTAAGAAAATCATAAAACGGTATTTGCGCATCGACAAGAAAACTTCCGTCTTCTCTCTCCAGCACGGCATAATCCGATACATCGGGCTGCGGGATATCACCAACAATCGCTTCCAGGATGTCATTCAACGTGATCATGCCTCTCAATGTGCCGTATTCATCCACAATAAAACAGGAATGCTCTTTGGTTTGTTTAAATTTTTCCAAAACCTGGTAGGCTGAATTGTTCTCCGGGACAAACATAGCCGGTCTCATGACAGTCTTAAACTTTGTCCTGTCATCAATAACATAAAGATCTTTGATCGACACCACGCCTTTTATATTGTCAATTTCACCATCACAGATCGGGTAAACAGAATGGGGTTCTGCAACAATCTTTTCTTTCATCTTTTCTTCATTGTCTTCAAGATCGAACCAGATAATATCACTTCTGTGCGTCATTAATGAAGTAATGTTCCGGTCACCAAGATGAAACACCCTCTCGATGATCTCCCTTTCTTCTTCTTCAATTGTACCTGCCTCTGTTCCTTCCGTTATCATTGTCTTGATCTCTTCCTCAGTAATCGCGTCATCTTTTGATTTCTTAATGTTGAAGATGAAAAAGAAGGCATTGCTCACTTTATTTAACAGCCAGACAAAAGGGTGAGTGATCCTTGCAAAAAGAAGTACAGGGCCGGACATCCATTTCGCAATACGCTCTGCCCGCAACAGTGCAATTCTCTTAGGTATCAATTCGCCAAAAATGATAGATAGAAATGTAACAATGACAACTACGATGGTAATAGAAATGGTTTCGGCATAATCGCTCAAAAAGCTGATGCTTTTAAAAAATGGAATAAGATAAACGCTGAATCTTTCCCCCGAATACACACCAGTCAGGATGGCAATCAGCGTGATCCCGATTTGAGCTGCAGATAAAAAAACTTCCGGGGTGTGGGAAAGATTTAATGCTCTTCTTGCCGCTTCGTCACCTTTTGCCGCCATACTTTCAAGTCTTGCCTTACGTGCCGATACCAGGGCAATCTCACTCATCACAAACAATCCATTCAACAAAATAAGACCCAGCAAAATGATAATTTCCATTAAACAGGGGAGTTGGTTACTTCTTCGAAGTTAGCGAATCCGAACCGCTTGTTAAAGAATGTGCCAAGCAGCCATCCATAACCAAAACCAATAAGGGCACCACCAAGAATATCAAACGGATAATGGACTCCTACATAAACCTGGGCATACCCGATAAGAGCAGCCCATAAATAGGCAAGCCATACCCATTTTTTAAAATAAAAACGAAGTGTGACTAAAATGAATGTTGCCATGCCGAAATGGTTGGCTGCATGATTTGAGGTAAAACCGAAGTTGCCACCGCAACGATCAACTACCAGGCGCACCTGTTGGAAGAAATCAGGATCACTGCAAGGTCTTGGTCGTTGAAAAACCTCTTTGAACAGGTTGCTGCTGGTCATATCACACAGTGAAACTGTACAAAGAAAGATCAGGCACCACCATCCACCTCTTCTAAAATTCATTGTTATCAGGACAAGTAAGAAAAGATAGAGCGGGGCCCAGGTATAGGCATTGCGGATATAGGGCATGAGGCCATCAAAGAAAGCATTGCTTTGTGCACTGTTAATCTCTATAAATAGCCACTGATCCCATTGTTCTAACTTTTGTAGCAGGTTGGTCTGAAGCAAAAACATTTGACAAAAATAGCCGAACGGTTAAAATATAACATAAACTCATTGTCTATGAGCGGAAATTCGTTTCTTTGCGGATTCTGCATGTTGATAAGACTTAAGATACCGAAAACCATTATGTGGGTCATAAACCTGCTTGTGATTTTCATACTGATCTTCACGTCATTCAGGTTTGCTACCTATTTTTCTTTTAAGCCAACCGATCTTGATTTTAGTGAGTTGATCCCCTCATTTTTACTGGGTATTCGTTATGACATGCGCTGGATCTCAATTATTTTATTACCGATCGTCCTGGTAAGTTTATTGCCTAATCTTTCGCCTTTCTATTCAGCGAGAAATAAAAGATGGTGGACATGGTATCTTGCCATCATAACTTTTGTCGTCTTTTTTTTCTTTGCCGCCGACTTTGGAAATTTTGCATATAACCGGACAAGGTTAAATGCCAGTGCACTCAACTTTCTTGAAGATGCCGGCATTTCAATGAAAATGCTATGGCAGTCATATCCTATTTTCTGGATGCTGATGGGGTTGGTCGTTGCTGTCCTGTTCTTCCGCTGGCTGTTCCGTCGCATGCATTGGACGGTAATAGCAAGGACAGATGGGCATGGAATACCCTACAAGAGAAAATGGTTTTTTATCACCGGTTTTTTTCTGTTGATCTGTATTTACGGAAGCATAAACTCCTCATCTCTTAAATGGGAAAGAGCATTTGAGTTAAACGACAATTTTAAGAGTTATCTTTCATTGAATCCCCTTCAGAATTTTTTTACCACATTGAAATTCCGGTTGCCACAGTTCAATGAAGCCAAAGCAAGGGAAAATTTTCCCATTGTAGCTGAATGGATGGGTTTGCGGGGCAAGGAAAGCTTCTCCTATCGCCGTGAGGTATTCCCTGAAAGAAAGGGTTTTGAGAGCCACCCAAATATTGTACTCGTAATGTGTGAGTCATTCAGCATGTACAAGAGCAGTATGAGTGGCAATCCACTGAACACAACACCATATTTTAATAAGATGGTTGATAGCGGTGTCTTCTTCGAAAAATGTTTCACTCCTCATTTCTCTACCGCAAGAGGTTTGTTTGCCCTGCTCACCGGTATACCGGACGTACAGCTTTCAAAATTTTCTACGCGAAATAAGGCGGCCCTGAACCAGCATACGATCATCAATAACTTTGATGGTTATGACAAGATGTATTTCCTTGGCGGCAGCCCGGAGTTCAATAATTTTCATGGATTACTAAAAAATATCGATGGCCTTCAAATGTACACAGAAGGCAATTTCAAATCCCCAAAGATGAATGTGTGGGGGATCAGCGATAAGAACCTTTTCCTGGAGGCAAATGAAGTTTTCAGAAAGCAACAAAAGCCTTTTTTTGCGATTATACAGACGGCAGATAACCACCGTCCCTTTATGATCCCGCAGGAGGATAAAGATTTTACCAAAGTTGTTTTGCCAAGAGATACGTTGAGAAAATACGGTTTTGAATCGGTGAATGAGTTCAATAGTTTTCGTTATTCGGATTATTGTTTTGAAAAATTCATGGAGTCAGCTAAGGCTGAAAGCTATTTCCACAACACCATTTTTATTTTTGTAGGCGATCACGGTGTTTCAGGAAATGCAACCAACATGTATCCTTCGGTGTGGACAGAGCAGCGATTGAGTGATGAGCATGTGCCTTTGTTGTTTTATGCGCCATATTTGTTGTCGCCACAAAGCAGAACAGAGGTAGTTTCACTGATCGATGTGTTGCCAACCATTGCAGGAATGGTGCAACAGCCTTATGTGAATACGACATTGGGAAGGGATCTATTGAACCCTGCCAAGCAAAATAATTATGCGTTTATCATTTATCATGATGAAGGTCGTATTGGTATAGTCACTGACACATACTATTTCACCAAGAACATTAATTTCAGCGAGGAGCATTTATATCCGGTAACTGGGGAACGCTTGCCGTATACTCCCGCTCAGCAAGATTCCATAAAAAGTAAACTTACTGATGTAACGACAGCCATTTATGAAACAGGGAGGTGGATGTTGATGAATAATAAGGGCCGTTGAGGTTGAGGTTCAGGTTGGGGAATTTTCACCGGTTAAGTTGTTATTATTATTCTGATCCCCCTTGCCTGCCGGGATCATTTAAGATTTGATATTTGTTACTTTGGAATTTTTCTTTGCCACAATGATCATTCTTGGCTTTGCTCTTACATCATAGCTGCCTAATTCGTAATCACCAAAAACTTCCTGCACCTGCAACCCGCGGAAGCTGAGCATGTCATTAAGATCCCCGAAAGAGAATTTTGAAACCCTTTCTGTAAATGAAAATGGCTGAAGTATCTGCGGATCATCAATAGTGATTTTTTTATAAAAATGCGTTTCATCGTGCCACCGGTGAATTTCATACCTGGTTCCGTTGACCTTTTTCGTTTCATTATATACCATTTGGTCTTCGGCATAATGGACGTTAAGGTAATCGATAACAAAGATCCCGCCTGGCTTTAGCCCGTTTGCGATCGTTCTTATTGCATCGTCATGTTCTCTTCTTGTTCTGAAATATCCAAAGCTGGTAAAAAAGTTAAATGAATAGTCAAAATAATTTACCCGGAACGGTAGACGCATGTCATGTTGATAAAATTCCAGGTTGCCACGCTCGCTGAAGGTCACGAAGGACTCCTTTGGAGAGTCCTCGCGGACGGATCTTTTTGCGAAAGCTATACTTTCAAAAGAAATATCGATCCCGGTTACAAAAAATCCTTGTTGGGCAAGTATTCGGCTATGGCGGCCACGGCCACAGGCAACATCAAGCATAAAACTGCCCGGGGCGGGCTTGAGATGATCAATCAGTGTTGTGATAAATCCCTTAGCTTCGGTTTCGTCACGTTCAAAGTACAATTTGTGATAAAAGGGAGAGCTAAACCAGTCTTTATACCATGGCCGTTCAGACATATAACAAAAGTAATGATGAAGCAATAATCCTGATGGCAACTAAAAGCTTATTTTTGCATCCCTGTGAAATTCTACAGGCTGTCCGGTAAAACAAAAGTGATCGCGTGGCACTCATTAAAAGCATTTCGGGTATAAGAGGAACGATCGGTGGTGACACCGGCAACAATTTAACTCCTGTTGATATTGTAAAATTCACCGCAGCATTTGGAAGTATTATTATTGGTAATAAGAAGGAGGGGATTGCTTCGTCGCGATCATTGATCGCGACTCACAAGATTGTTATTGGTCGTGACGGCCGCATCAGCGGACCAATGGTCCGGGATCTTGTAGCAAGTACATTGACGGCAATGGGAATTGACGTGATCGATCTTGGTCTTTCCACCACTCCAACTGTTGAGATCGCCGTCAAAGAAGAGAAAGCGGATGGGGGAATCATTCTTACGGCAAGTCACAATCCAAAAGAATGGAATGCACTAAAGTTGTTGAATAGCGATGGTGAATTCATTTCGGCAGAGATCGGTGCAAAGGTCCTGGAAAAAGCAGCCATGGAAGATTTTATTTTCAGCAATGTTGATCACCTGGGAACGATCACCAGCGATGATACTTATCTTCAAAAACATATTGATGCTGTGGCAAAATATCCGCTGGTAAACAAAAATGCGATCGCCAGCCAGCAATTCAGGATCGTCGTGGACGGCATCAATTCAACCGGCGCCACTTATGTCCCTGCTTTGTTAAAAGCATTGGGTGTGAAGCATATCACGGTAATGAATGAAGAAGTAAATGGAAAATTTGCACATAATCCCGAGCCCTTGCCCCAGCACCTGTCTGAATTAAGCCGTGAAGTGGTCAAGCACAACGCTCACCTGGGGATTGCCGTTGATCCCGATGTCGATCGTTTATGTTTTGTATGCGAAGATGGATCTTTGTTTGGTGAAGAATATACACTTGTTGCGATTGCCGATTACGTGTTAAGTAAACGAAATGGCAATACGGTGAGCAACATGAGCAGCACCCGAGCCTTGAAAGACATCACGGTTAGGCATGGCGGCGAATATTTTCCATCGGCAGTAGGGGAAGTGAATGTCGTAAAGAAGATGAAAGAAGTAAATGCAGTGATCGGTGGCGAAGGAAATGGCGGCATTATTGTTCCCGATTTCCATTATGGCCGCGATGCGTTGATCGGTATTGGCTTATTCTTAAGTCATCTTGCCAATCACATGCTGGGTGCAAAATCGCTCCGGGGTTTGTATCCGGATTATTTTATTTCAAAGAATAAAGTGGAGTTGAATAACAGCATAGATGTAAAAGCAATTTTTGAAAAAATAAAAAAGAAATACAAAAGACATCCCATCAATACTGACGATGGTTTAAAAATAGAATTTGATAATGACTGGGTGCATCTCCGCACGTCAAATACAGAACCTATTATCCGCATTTATGCTGAAAGTGATTTTGAAACAAAGGCAAATCATATTGCGACAAGGATCATGCAGGATATTGGGGAGTTTATGTAAATACTCATGCCTTATTTTTTGATAATTTCTTTACAAACTTATTTAAGTTAAGGTCATTCAAAAACCAAATCGGGTCGTTTGAATTGCACACAGAGCTTATTAAATTCCATCCTGGCTGTATTTATCCTGTTTTCCATTGCCAGCAATTCTGATTGTAAATCTCTAAAGTCTTTTGTGCTGGTTGGTGAACTGTCTATCTGCAAACTAAAAGCTTCAAATATGAATTTTGTTGATTCCAGGGCCTTCCTTTTCACCAGCTGAACTGTAATGCTATCAAGACTTTTGGTTGAATCAATAAATCGATTAAATTCTGCAACGCCTTTTCTGATCATATCAGCTGACGATTTGCCTGAACTATCTAATTTACTGGTATCCGAAATGAGGTTAAGTGCAATGTTACTTCTTCGTTGAAGTTGTTTTTTTAATTCAATCCATGAATCGTTCAAGACAGTCAAAGACTGCTGACTGGTTGTACATCCTGTGATTAGAAAAAAAATGAATGCTGTCAGGTTTAATTTGTGGATCGCCATATCATTCATACTTAAAAGAAGAAATGCATTTTTGCAATCTATCCTCAAGCTTTTTATCTTTTGTATAATATGCTATCACAATTGAATTTGGCAAAAAAACTTTTCCTTCATACTTACTTTCCCAATTTATTGTTTTGTAAATTTCCAGGTTATTTTCCCTCGCAATATTCTTTTTTACTTTTCCGCTCTTCATTTCAGAAAAGTAAGAGTCTTTCATATTATCATCAAAATCATAGTAGATCACGATTGTCCATTCGGTTGTATTTTCTGAATCAAAGCGTATGTAAAAGTTTTTGTTACCAAAGCCAAATGACCATCCGGAAACTGACCCGGGAATTTCCAGGCTATACGGACGATCCAGATACTTCTGGGTATACTCGAATCCGGGGCTACAACCTACAATATGTGGAATGAGATCGTCAAAGCCCTTGTATTTAGCAAGCTGCGTAAGACTGTCGATGGGTTGAAACGAAAAAAGATCTCTCTCTTTCACTATACAAGTGGCCGTTTTAACGCCATAGCCAGGCGGAATTTCTGTGGCCTTTTGATATATAATGGTTCGATGAAAGTATTCGCGATTCAGATGGCTTGGGTATAAGTAAAATATCAAATGCTCTCCTACAGTTGTAAGATTGTTTTGATCGTCCAATTCATACCTATATTCGGGGTATACATTAAAGCTTACCTTGTTTTTACTGTCAAGAAACAGCCATCCTTTTTCAATTCTACAACGCGTAATATGTCATGTTGT
>JAICPX010000123.1 GCA_025929635.1 Chitinophagaceae bacterium | reverse complement strand
GCCCCAAAAAGTTGTACCATCTTTTCTAACGCGCCTGCCGATATGCCGGGCCCTGCCTTCCTTTATTGCGAGGTCGATCAATTTTTCAGGAAGCTTTTCTTCCCGGTCCCGCGGAAGATAGAAAATGCGAAAATTTTGCCCCACAATTTCTTCCTCTTTGTAGCCTTTTATTGACTGAGCACCCCTGTTCCATGTGAGGATTGTACCATCAACATCCATCAGAATAATGGCATAATCCTGTATTTCAAGGATCATTTGCTGATGCAATTGTTGAAGTTTCTCTTTTTTGTCGTGGGTCAGCGTCATTAGCTCTACAGGTTTGGTGCTTCTAAGCTGCAAATAAGATGCCTTATTATGAATCTAACGAAGTGGATCTATTAAATAGAAATTAAAACCGTAGCCGGTTTTTCAATGAGATTTAATCGTAACAATTCTGTGGTTTTCTTTTTTTCTATAGATAGATTTCCTGAATGCAATTCATTTTCTGCAGCTATAATAGCTTCTTCCTGTTATTTCTCTCTTCAGGCATTTTAATTGTTAACCAATTACCCATCGCAGTTTTCCTTCATTACTGTCCTGATATCGAATTACATTTACTTCACTTAAATCTATTGCTTACTACAAGGTCTTTATTTCCGGCAGTATAAACATAAAATCCCTCGCCGCTTTTTACTCCCAGTTTTCCTGCGGTAACCATATTTACAAGCAACGGACACGGTGCATACTTTGGATTTCCAAATCCATCGTGTAAAACGTTCAGGATAGAGAGACATACATCAAGTCCAACAAAATCGGCGAGTTGTAATGGCCCCATGGGATGCGCCATACCAAGCTTCATTACTGTATCGATTTCTTCAACACCCGCAACACCTTCATATAAACTGTAAATGGCTTCATTAATCATTGGCATTAGAATACGGTTGGCTATAAATCCGGGATAATCATTAACAACACAGGGAACCTTACCCAGTTGTCTACTCAGGTCGACAATTGTATTCGTTACTTCTTTGCTTGTTGAATAGCCATTGATGATCTCAACGAGCTTCATTACCGGCACCGGGTTCATAAAATGCATACCGATAACTTTATCGGCACGACCGGTAGCGTTTGCAATTTGTGTAATAGATATCGAAGAGGTATTGCTTGCAAGGATACAATTTTTAGGAGCTGCCCCGTCAACTTCTTTAAAGATCTTTAATTTGAGATCTTTATTTTCAGTTGCTGCTTCCACCACGAGTTCAGCGTTTGAAACTCCTGTTGCAAGATCAGGTTCAATTGTGATGTTTGCCAGCGTTGCTTTCTTTTGTTCTTCCGTAATAATATTTTTTGCAATCTGTCGCTCGCAATTTTTACCGATCGTTTCCAATGCCTTGCTCAATTGATGCAATGAAATATCAATCAGTGTGACCTTAAAACCATACTGTGCAAATACATGAGCAATGCCGTTACCCATAGTACCGGCGCCGATGACTGAAACCAGGCCCCCATGATTGATCATCATAATTGAAGTTTTCTGATTCCCCAAAGGGGGATTGATAAATAACTTAATGGACGATTGTATAATATCTTCCGGACAAATGTAGCAATATCGGTTTTGATACTGCAAATTTTGCTCAATAGAATTGTTGTAGTACAAGAGTGCGACGCAACAAAAGCATGATAGTAGTACTTGGGTTGGTAACAAGATAAAAATCTATCGGAAAAAGACTTTAACAATTAAAGGATGAATGTGCTTTCTTAGTCCCCTCGTCATTGCGAGCACGCGAAGCAAAGTGGAGCAGGGGGCCGGTTAATTCTTTCTCTTAAAATCTCCCCGTTTCCAGGCCTGTATGAATTCTGCCCAGGCGGCGGGATTGAAAATATTTTGCGGCGGATTTTGCCCGGCGTAAGATGCTTTTTTGGCAATATTTCGCAATTGAACATTTGCTGCTTCACGTCCATCAGCGGGAGTGCTTTGCGCTAATGCCCTTCGTTTGGCGACATCGGTATTCTTCCTTGCCGTCTCATAGTCATCGTCCGGAACTTTTGTATTCGCAAAATCACGGGCAAACTGAGCCGCTGTGGGTCGTGGCTTGATGATGGTTGCGGGTAAGTAAACAGTATCGGCTACCATTAGTTGAACAACGCTGTATTGATTGCCGTCGAGGGATTTCGGGATGGTTACAACTTTTGGTTTATAGCTTACGTGTGTGAATTCAACTATATCGCCTTTTAATACCACGATTGAAAACACGCCATCATTATTGGTGATGGTCCCACGGTTCTGGCCCCTGACCACGACACTCACCGCAGGAATGCCAACCAGGCTATCGGCAGTCATTACCACGCCATAAAGTTGCACAACGGAATCACGAACATTCTCAAATTGAGCTTTCGAGATCGCAGGAATAAAAAACAACAGTAAAATAAGGTATTGTACAATTTTCTTCACTGCACCAAAAATAAAGACAAGTTGCTGATTTCGTAAAACAAATTCGGGGGTATAATGATTAACTTTGCACGTTCGGAATAGTTTTAACAAATACTTGTATTGATGACAAAAGAAAAAATTCTGGAGGCACTGAGCAATGTGCAGGAACCCGATCTTGGTAAAGATCTTGTGACGCTGAATATGGTTAAAGACATTGAGATCAGTGGTAATGATGTTTCATTCACGGTTGTGCTTACAACACCTGCCTGCCCGCTAAAGGATATGATCAGCAATGCATGTGTAAATGCAGTTAAGATACTGGTGAACAAAGAAGCAAACGTAAAAGTCAACTTTACATCAAATACAACTACCAAAAGAACGGACCCGGGTTCCGTATTGCCCAAAGTAAAGAATATAATTGCCGTAGTGAGCGGTAAAGGGGGTGTCGGAAAATCAACAGTGGCGGCAAATCTTGCGCTGGCGTTATCACAAGGCGGAGCAAAGGTTGGGTTAATGGATGCGGATATTTATGGACCGAGTGTTCCTATTATGTTCGGGGTTCGTGGTGAGAGACCTTTGATGATGGAAGTTGGTGGTGATAAGGGCATGATCGTGCCGTTGGAAAAATTTGGGATAAAATTGATGAGCATCGGTTTGCTGGTTGATGAAAAGAACGCGGTAGTATGGCGTGGGCCGATGGCGAGTAGTGCGATTCGCCAATTTGTAACTGACGTCTATTGGGATGAATTAGATTACCTGGTTGTTGATATGCCTCCGGGTACCGGCGATATTCATTTGACATTGGTACAAACTGTTCCGGTTACCGGGGTTGTTATTGTGAGCACTCCGCAAGATGTTGCATTGGCGGATGCGAAGAAAGCTATTGCCATGTTTGGACAAGCACAAGTAAATGTTCCGATCATTGGTTTGGTTGAGAACATGAGCTATTTCATTCCGGCTGAATTACCTGGTAATAAATATTACATTTTTGGCAAAGAAGGTGGTAAACGTTTGGCTGAAGAATATGAGCTTCCATTTCTTGGACAAATACCATTGGTACAAAGCATACGCGAAGGAGGAGATAAAGGACTGCCGATTATGGTGAGCAATGATGAGATCACTAAAAGAGCCATTGAAGAATTTACTGCATCAGTTGTACGAAGCGTGGCTATGCGTAATGCAAGTATGAAGCAGGAAAAGATCGTACAAACCATTGAACAATAATTTATTTCTGCACGTTGATTCCTATCTTTTGATTTTCAGGAGAAAGCACTGTTATTTTTTCGAAAAAGAATACGTAGAGAATCAACTATCGTAATTTCTCTATTGCACATGCTAAATTTACATAGTAAGTTTGGGGGTTATCACATAGTGATATTTAGAAAATACCCCTGGAAAAATCGTATTTTCTAACCGTATCTGTCCTATTTTAATTCGTATCTATGAAGAAGAAAAGTTACTCTTTTGTTGAGGGAGTATTATACGTCAGTGCATTACCGCGCATGCGGAAATTCGTTCTCCCCACGCTTATCGTCCTTTTTGCCGGCGCACTCATATATTTTAAGGTAAAGGAAACCCGGTTTGCCAATTCACTCGTTGAAGAGAATATTTCGTACAGGAATGAACTGAGCCTGAAAGCCGGTCTTATTAAGCAATCAGAGAGTATTTCAGAATTAGAAGTGCAAATCAAGAAAACGGACGCTAATAAATCAGGAAGTAAATTCCAGGAAGAACTGAACATCCTGGAATCAGCACTTGAAAAATATACCGAGCATGGAGAAGAATCCGTTCCTGCGGAAGATCTGGTTTTTATTCAACTTCTTGGTAAAAAGATCAGGTTTTTTAAAGAGGTCGCTGTTGAGATGCAGGTAAGCAACACCGAAAAAGTTGCGTCACTATTGAATTCATCCGAATTAAGGTTGATCAATGAGAACGTCGCAAATACTACACAGGTCTTACAACTGGAGCTGGCGGAATTGCAGACTAATGGTATTCCTTTCCTGGAAGATAAAGCGGAGAGACACAATTTTCTTACAACAATGATCTACGTAAGCGGAATTATTTTTTGCTTGCTGATATGGATTTACCTTTTTATTAAAACAAGACAAAGCCATGAGTCAGAACAAAAGGTAAAGGCCTCAGCGTCTGTAAAAGAAAACTTTCTTGCTAATATGAGCCATGAGATCAGGACTCCGTTAAATGCAGTGCTTGGATTTGCCAATATACTTCGCAATACAAACCTCGATGAGGAACAAAGAGAATATGTAGAAGTGATACAGTCATCAGGCGATAACCTTTTATCAATTGTAAACGATATTCTCGACCTGTCAAAGATCGAGGCGGGGATGCTGCGTATTGATGAAACACCTTTCAAGGTTGCAGACATCATGTCCGTGGTAGAAGCAATGTTGAAGCCAAGGGCCGAAGAAAAAGGCCTGCAATTGATTGTTAACATTGACAGCGATATCCCTGAATTTGTTTCTGGTGATGCCGTTCGCTTGACACAGATCCTGGTAAACCTGGTTACCAACGCTATCAAATTCACCGAAGACGGCGGTGTGTATTTAAGAGCAACTGCCGTAAAAAGAAATGGTGAAGTGGTGACGATTGAGTTCCTTGTACGGGACACAGGAATCGGTATTCCTGAGGAAAAGCAAGCACATATTTTCGATCGCTTCGAGCAGGCAGAAGCTTCAACAACCCGTCGATTTGGTGGTACGGGACTCGGCTTATCGATCGTAAAAAATCTTGTTGAGCTCCAAAAGGGCACGATCGTTTTGTTCAGCCAGCAGGGTGTCGGTTCAAGTTTTACGATCGAGTTACCATATAAGATCACCACGGATCATGTCATAAAAACAGAACTTAAGAAAACAAGCCTAAATCTAACCAATATGAAAACTGAATCTAAGATACTTATCGCTGAAGACAATCCAATGAACCAACGATTGATCAAGCACCTGATGAAAAACTGGAATTTCAATTTCGACCTGGTCTTTAATGGTTCGCAGGCTTTGGAAGCTTTAAAAAAACAACACTATGATCTTGTGCTGATGGACATTCAAATGCCGGAAATGGACGGTTATACCTCTACCTCACATATCCGTTCAGAATTGAAATCAAGGATCCCTATAATAGCAATGACGGCGCATGCGATGGAGGGTGAAAGAGAAAAGTGTATAAAAGCCGGTATGAATGACTATTGCTCAAAGCCGATTAACGAGGAAAAGCTATTCGAAATGATCCAGAAATATCTGGTCCTGAAAGACGAATCCAGCTTAACTCAATATAATATTGCGAAGGAAAAAGCAAATGAAAAATTGGCAAAGGTTATTGACCTGAACGTTGTTGACCGGTATTCAAAAGGGGATGTGGAATTCAGGAAAGAATTGATGCAGGAATTTATTGATACTGTTCCGGAAGCAATCGATTCACTTGAGACGGCGATCAGGCAGGGTAATTATTCAAGAATAAAAGAAATAGCGCATGATATGAAAACAACTATTCACGTAGTCGGCTTAACCGTATTGATCGGTCATTTGCTTCAACAAATTGAACGCCTTGCGGTATCAAGTTCCGATGTGAATTCTATCAGCACATTATTTTCTGATGTAAAACATATTTGTATGCAAGCGGTTCAGGAAGCAAACCGCCTTGTAGCTTAATTGGACGGTTTTTTTGCTTTTTGATTTAAAAAGAATCTTGTTTTATCAGGACCCAGGGATGTTGCTTACAAGCAGCATCCTTTTTTTTCAAATGATAGCATTCCAGTTAAGCAAAGAAATCTCCGCTTTTTCCATTAGCTTGCAAGCATGTATGATCTCCCTGAATTTAAAGAGCAGGAAAAAGAAACAGTGCTTGAATTCATGCGAAAGCATCCGTTTATTTTTTTGACCGGTGTTGATGAGAATAATGAGCCTGTAGCCACCCAGGTCCCGGTATTTCTTGATGAAAAAGAAGGAAAACTCTTTCTTACCGGTCATATCATGAGAAATACAGATCATCATAAGGCTTTTCAAAAAAATTCAAATGTGCTCGCTGTATTCAACGGCCCGCATGTATACGTTAGCGCAACATGGTATGATGACCCTCACCAGGCAAGCACATGGAATTATATGAGTGTGCATGCAAAAGGTACTATCCGGTTTGGAGACTATGATGATCTTGTTGCTATCCTGAAAAGACTTACGCTATTCTATGAAAACAATGATACGGCCTCTACAACCATTTTTGATAATTTGCCGTCAGCGTACAGGGAAAGGTTGATGAAGGCGATCATTGCGTTCCGGGTGGAGATAATTTCAATTGACAATGTTTTTAAGCTGAGCCAGAATCGCAATGAAAAAAGTTATCTAAACATAATTGAGAAATTGCGGGAGCAGGGAGGTGATGGTGAATTTATCGCAGGAGAAATGAAAAAGAGACAACAGCAATTATTTGGTAAATGATCAGATTATTCTTTTTAATAGCAGGTTCTCTTCTAGTTTCCTGTTTCCATGGGAAAGTAGATGGAACGTCATCTCCTGTAATGGAATATGTTTATGAAAATAATGGAGTGAAAGATAGCTTCGATATACAAGGCCATCGCGGCTGCCGGGGACTGATGCCGGAGAATACAGTTGCTGCAATGATAAGGGCACTTGATCTTGGTGTAACTACGTTAGAAATGGATGTTGTGATCACAAAAGATAAAAAAGTTCTTGTGTCGCACGAGCCTTGGTTTGCTGCTGAGATCACAACAAAACCCGATGGAACCTTTATCAGTTCCGGTGAGGCGATGAAATACAATATTTACGAGATGGATTACGATGAAGTGAAAAAATACGATGTCGGAATGAAGCCCCATCCCAGGTATCCCAGGCAGGAAAAAATAAAAGCAATAAAGCCTTTATTAAGTGATCTGCTTGATAGCATCGTTGAAAATATGAAAGTCAGACGGCGGCCTTTCCCGTATTTTAATATCGAAACAAAATGCCTGCCGGCGGGCGACAATAGGTTTCACCCGGTTCCCTCGGAATTTGTCGAACTATTGATGGCGGTGATAATAGAGAAGAAAATAGAAGACAGGGTTATCATTCAATCATTTGATTTCAGGACGTTGAGATACCTGCACGAAAAATATCCCTCGATAAGAACTGCAATGCTTATCGAAGATTCTGACGAAGATGATTTTGACGGGCAGTTAAAAAGGCTGGGTTATACTCCCGGGATCTATAGTCCCAATAATGAATTGGTTGATGAGGGATTGGTAAAGCAATGCCATGCAAAAAATATGAAGATCATTCCCTGGACTGTAAATGATAAGAAGCAAATAAAAAAACTTAAAAGGATGGGAGTAGACGGGATCATTACAGATTACCCTGATCTGTTCAGGGATTGATTCCCAGCCAATCTTCGGCGTTTCGGTAAAACAATTTCTTTTCTATTTTTTTTCCCAATTTCATTTTCTCAATCAATCTTCCGGGTTTGTTTTCGCCGAGCGGAAATGGATAATCACTACCTAAACAGATCTTATCATCTCCGATCACCTCCAATAAATATTGAAATGCCCGTTTGTCATGCACTAAACTATCTACCCAGAATTTTCCGGTATACTCATCTGGTGAGACTGTATTATCAACCGCGACAAGATCCGGTTTTACGTCGAAGCCATGTTTAACTCTTCCCAATATAAAGGGAAAGGATCCCCCGCCATGCGCAAACGCAATTCTTAGTGTTGGAAAGTTCTCAAACACCCCGCCAAATATCATGGAGCAAATAGCCCTGGATGTTTCGGCCGGCATTCCAACAAGCCACGGGAGCCAGTATTTACGCATCTTGTCCTCACCCATCATTTCCCAGGGGTGAATAAACAATGAGCAATTCAGGTTTTCTGCCGCTTCATATAAAGGAAAATACTTTTTCTCCGATAGATTCTCTCCATTTACATTTGTTCCAATCTCGATCCCGGGCATTTTCAAATCTTTTACACATCGCTCCATTTCTTTAATAGCAAGATCAACATCCTGCATGGGAACTGTGCCAAGGCCAATAAATTGAGTCGGATTTTTTGAAACTGTCTCAGCTATATGATCATTAAAGAATCGCGAAGTTTCTAACCCATCCGCGGGTTTTGCCCAATAATTAAATAAAACGGGGATCGAGGAAAGCACCTGGACCGTCACATCGGTCTCATTCATTTCTTTTATCCGTACATCTTCTTTAAAACAATTGTCTTCCACTATACGAAAAACTCTGTCACCCTTCATCATGCAGGCTTCACAGTTGCGATGTTCGAGATGAATAAATTCTCCATAGCCAAACTTCTGCGTCCAGTTTGGCATGTGCTCAGGCATGATGTGGGTGTGAATGTCTATTTTCATCGAGTTAATTGGTTAATTAGTTATTGGTTGACGGGGATGAAGGCCCAAGAGGGTAACTAATTAACTGATAAACTGGTTAACTAATTAACAAACCTGTTAACTAACTCTTTCTCACCGGGGGTTCCATCACCGCTCCGCACTTATCACAGGTTCTATGCATGGTGTTTTCCCAAAAACGGTTCATAACCGGTGGAAGCTGCTTTACGATATCATCAACATGCAGTGTTTCTTCATATAATTTGTTGCCGCATTTTTCACAGAACCAGATAAAACCGTCATCTTCTGACTCCCTTTTTTTTTCAATTACCAAACCAACTGTGCCGGGTCCGCGTTGCGGGGAATGCGGTGTTTTGGGCGGCAATAAGAACATTTCGCCTTCTTTGATCGGCACATCTTTAAACTCACCGTTGTCAATAATTTTTACAACGATATCGCCTTCCACCTGGTAATACAATTCTTCTGTTTCATTAAAGTGATAATCTTTTCTCGCATTCGGTCCTCCTACGACCATCACAATAAAATTCTCGGCATCTTTATAGACACATTGATTTCCTACAGGCGGTTTTAGCAGGTCACGATGTTCATCGATCCATTTTTTGAGATTGAAAGGAGCTGTTACTGGCATAGCAATTCTTTAATTTTAATTAAACGATTTAAGCGAAGCCGGAATATTTTCAAACCAAATTTCAACTTCATAGCCGTCGGGATCATAAAAGAAAACATAGGGTTCACCGGGAACAAACTCACCTGTTTCTTTTATTTTGCCTCCCGCATTTTTTATTGTTTTGATGATAGCACTGATTGCTGATGGTCGTGGCAACCTGAACCCAAAGTGAAAACCTGGATTTACTTTTGCCGATGACCTGTTCTTTTTGACGAAAACTATGATGTCTTTGCAACCCGGCGTCTGCACTTGTATAAATTCAGGGTCATTATACATTTCTTTGGTGCCAAATATTTTTTTGTAAAAAGCCGATGAACGATTTACATCCTTAACCGGTAAGGCAATATGCGTAAGGCCAAGTGTTTTGATCATTGTTTTCAAATAATGAGCAAAGAAATAGTATCGCGAAAATTACAACTTTTTACCGTAGGTTTGAACGGGTAAAAACTTTGTAAATTTTATTGAAACTAAAGCCTCCCCCGGGGAGGTTTGGAGGGCATTATGAATCTCTCACTCGAAGGGAAGAATGCGATCATCTGCGGGAGCACACAGGGAATTGGTTTTGCCATTGCGGAAGAGCTCGCCTTACTCGGTGCCAATTGCACACTGATTGCAAGAAATGAAGAGGCATTAAAAACAGTCATTCATAATTTGGATATCGCGTTAAGACAACAACACAATTACCTTGTCGCCGATTTTGCAAAACCCGACGAGCTGAAAAAGATAGTCCGGCAACACGTAAACGATCACAAGGTTCATGTTTTAATTAACAATACAGGCGGTCCTGCTGCAGGCCCGATAGTTGAAGCCACGGAAGAAGCCTTTCTGAATACATTTAAGCAGCACCTGATTTGTAATCATATTTTGGTGCAGGCCGTTGTTCCCTCAATGAAAAAAGAAGGTTATGGAAGAATAGTAAATATTATTTCCACTTCGGTGAAGATACCATTGAAGAATTTGGGAGTAAGCAATACTATTCGTGGAGCTGTCGCCAGCTGG
>JAICPX010000037.1 GCA_025929635.1 Chitinophagaceae bacterium | reverse complement strand
GGGCCCGTCGTCAAACGTCAGGTAAATTTTTTTCTTTTTCTCCGAAGGTCGCGAAGGACTCCTTTGGAGAGTCCTTCCGGACTTTTTTACCGGTGCTATTGCCTTGACAGTTTCCTGTTTGGCAGGCTTGCTTT
The DNA here is from genome assembly GCA_025929635.1 of Chitinophagaceae bacterium. Lineage (GTDB taxonomy): Bacteria > Bacteroidota > Bacteroidia > Chitinophagales > Chitinophagaceae > VBAS01. The sequence goes on along the minus strand of JAICPX010000037.1, from coordinate 17,812 downwards.
TGGCAACTTGCTTTAATCTCACTTTTCCTTCATGTAAGGGCTTTGTACATGCAACGAGGTAGAGAATAATTAAAACGGGAATGCGGTACTTGTAAATGTAATTGTAGTAAATGTTGAAGTGGCTGCTACCCTCAGAGTCGCCATCATCGCTGGTGCTTGTTTCCATAAATTGTGTGTGGTTTTTGGTAGAGTGAAATTATAATGCGGGAACACCGTTTAGCAAATTCCTTTGGTTAAAGCTTTTGTAAAGAAAGTGGGGTGATAGGCCGGCAATTTTTGAGATCCTAACACTTTGGCAAAATGAAGAACCTGTGTTTCAGTGTGTCAGTGCCATTTTGTTTTGCCACTGAACTGCAGAGACATTTAAACACGAACATAGCGAGTTGATCTTCCTTAACGAAATCAAACGTTAAAGACCTTAACTTCGCAGACCAAATTTTCTTTCATGACCCGAAAACAGGAAACTCTTTCTGACGTAGTAATAAAATTTGCCGGGGATAGTGGTGATGGTATGCAGCTTACCGGTTCGCAGTTTACAAATAATACCGCCATGCTCGGTATCGATCTTGCCACTTTCCCCGACTTTCCCGCTGAAATCCGGGCACCGCAGGGAACATTGCCGGGTGTGAGTGGATTTCAGCTTCGCTTTTCCAGCAATCCCGTTTTTACTCCTGGTGATCTCTGTGATGTGCTTGTTGCAATGAATGCCGCCGCGTTGAAAACCAATCTTAAGCAATTAAAAAAGGGAGGAAAGATCATTGCCAATACTGATGGGTTTGATGCCAAGAACCTCCGCCTGGCAAACTACCCTGATGGTGTGAATCCGCTGGATAACGGGAGTTTGGATAATTACGAAGTGATAAGAATGGATGTGACCAAGATGACCCGTGAAGCTTTGAAGGAGATCACGATGGGTATGAAGGAAAAGGACAGGGCAAAAAATATGTTTGTGCTGGGTTTTTTGTATTGGATGTATAACCGGAGCATGGAAAGCACTATCAACTTCCTGAAAGAAAAATTTGGAAAGAAAGATGAGATACTCAACAGTAACATAAAAGCCCTCCAGGCTGGTTATAACTACGGCGATACCACAGAGACTTTTACCACCACGTATAAAGTGGAAAAAGCAAAGATGGAGGTGGGAGAGTACCGGTCTATCATGGGTAACCAGGCCCTGGCTTATGGATTGATCGCTGCGTCGCAAAAAAGCGGCCTGCAATTATTCCTTGGCTCATACCCGATCACACCTGCCTCAGATATTCTTCATGATCTTGCCAGGTACAAGAATTTTGGTGTAAAAACTTTCCAGGCCGAAGATGAGATCGCTGCGATAACATCTGCAATTGGTGCAGCTTATGGTGGAAGCCTCGGCGTAACTACGTCAAGCGGACCGGGTATTGCATTAAAAGCTGAAGCCATGGGATTGGCTGTAATGTTAGAGATACCTCTTATTGTTATAAATATTCAACGTGGTGGTCCTTCAACCGGGTTACCGACAAAGACAGAACAATCCGACCTGTTACAAGCTTACTATGGCAGAAATGGGGAGTGCCCTATGCCAGTTGTTTCAGCGAGTACTCCCGGTGATTGTTTTAGTGCGATCTATGAAGCAGTAAGAATTTCTGTACAACATATGACACCGGTGATATTTCTGAGCGATGGATATATTGCCAACGGGGCTGAACCGTGGCGATTTCCAAAAAGCGCTGATCTGCCATCGATATCGGTTAATTTCAAAACTTCACTGGATGAAGGTGAAACACATTTGTTGCCGTATAAGAGAGATGAAAAATTAGTTCGTCCCTGGGCTATCCCGGGTAGCAAAGGTCTTGAACACCGCATCGGTGGTTTGGAAAAAGAGGATGTTACCGGTAACGTAAGTTATGATCCGGACAATCACCAGCACATGGTAAAAACAAGACAGGCAAAAGTTGATAAGATAGCCGATCATATTCCTTTGCAGGAAATCGACAATGGCCCTGAAAAAGGAAAAGTGCTTGTGTTAGGTTGGGGCTCAACCTATGGCGCCATTAAGAGTGCTGTTGCAGAATTATTGGCAGAAGGTAAATCCGTTGCGCATGCACATCTTCGTCATCTGCGGCCATTCCCAAAAAATCTTGGTGAAGTTTTAAAGAGTTATGAAACCGTGCTGGTACCGGAGATCAACAATGGCCAATTGATAAAAATTATCCGTGATGTTTATTTTGTAGACGCAAAGGGATACAATAAGGTCATGGGTATTCCCATTACCAAGACCGAATTGGTTGAAGAGTTAAAGAAATACGTTTAAAAAGATTTAACCATAATTAACCGCAGATCCATCAGCGTTACTGGTGGATTTTTTACTTTTAGTAGAACATATTTCTTCATTTAAATAGTTTTTATGAAAAAGTTTTACGGTATAGCCGCCTTAGCCTTATTTGTTTTATTTAGTACCAGTTTGTTTGCACAAAACAATGATATCAATAAAGAGAAATGGCATTGGGGTAATGCGTTGAAGCAAGATACAAGTGCAGGCTATGTACAGGTGGTGAAGGTGGATAATGTTCTTTATATTTCAGGAGCAGTGGCAAGGGACGTAACACCCGAGGGCATAACAAGAGTTTACCAGGCTTTGGAAAGATCATTAAAAAGTTTTGGCGCCGGTTTTCAAAATGTTGTAAAAGAGAATTTATATACAACGGATATTGAAGCCATGAAAAAATACAATGATGCCCGCAAGGTATTTTATAAAGGAGATTTTCCGGCGGCCACCTGGACACAAATAACAAGATTATTTATGGCTGATGCAAAACTGGAAGTTGAACTGATAGCACATTTGCCAAAATAAATTTCCCGCGGCGGCGAAAAAAGAAGCCGGGTATCTGATACCGGATATTAGGTATTTTCCAGTATCCAATATCCAGTATCCAGTATCCAATATCTGCCATCTCTGCAAAGTATTCCTCAATTATTTATCCCAGCACCTCGGCCTGTGGCTTAAAGAAGAAGATCGCAACGGCAAATGCTATAATGACAAGAATAAGCCCGTACATGAATATGTTGTAAGAGATACGGAGGTATTTATATTTTTTGGCCAATACGATACCCAGGAAATAAATGTCTTTGATCATGCTGTCATACAAATAATCGCGGCTGTTCAGCAATTCTTTCATCGCCCATTCGTATTCCTGCAGGTTCATGTTATAAAAATTGCCAAAGAACAGCAGGTTGATCTTCTTGCTCTGAATATCTTCCGGTGTAAAACGGCCTGAAGTGATTTTTGGACGCGTTGCCAGTACAGAAAATACAATAGCTGTTACACACACGATCACTAACAGGAAAAACGGAACGGCCAGATGAGGATTTGAAATAATTACGGTTAACAATCCCGAGATCATGATCGAGATAATGATCGAATTCACCGAGATCATGATATTGGCTTTACTGTCAGCCATAGCACTCAAATTCGTTTGGCTATTACTCATGATACGGAACATGGTGCTGATCCCGCGTTCATTCCGGTCGGCTGCATCTTTTTCTTTTTTCTTTTTGTCCTTCTCATCTGTTGCAACAGGGGTTACCGGTATGTTTTTCTTAGCCGCTTTTACTTCGATCTTCTTTTCTGCATTTTTTGATGGCTTGGCCTTATCATCTTTGATCAGTTCTTTATTTTTTAATTCGGCAAGGTTTCTTTGTTTTATCGGCTCGAGCTTTTGCCGGGCATAATCCGTAAAATATTTATGACTTTCCAGGAATTTGATATTTATTTTGCGCCAGTCTTTCTTATTTATTTTTTCATCATGGGTAGCATTGATCTCCTCTCGTAATAACTTACTTTTCTCGAAGAAATCTGACGTGCCTAGATGTGAAAGATCAGCATCACACATTATATTTGAAATAAGAGAAGTAGGTGTTTGCGGTAATCTGGTGGCGTCGATACAGGCAACTGCTTTATGAATGGTGTCTGCCGGGGCGTTTACCTGTTGTAAAAAGTTTGTCGCCAGCCTGATGCTTTCTGATTCATGATCCTTTGCGATCCCTTTTGAATAACCGCTGTCATGAAACCAGGCAGCAATTGAAAGAGCAAAACGGTCGTCATCCTGCAAGTGGTAAAATTCTGCCATTTCTTCACAGGCCGCTACTACTTCCTGGGTATGAGTGAGATTATGAAAAACAAATGACGGATTCACATGGCTGCGATAATGATCACCAATAAATTCCTGCGCTTTCGTCAATAATTCAAATTGGCCTGTGGTCATAAAACATTCGTTAGGAGAATAAATTTAGTATAAACATCGTAAATTGGAACGATTGAACCAAGTAAAGCTAATAAAACAAGCAAACTCTCTATGAATCGAGGTTTTATATCTAGTGCACTGATGATCCTTTTGATCTCTCTTTTTGCATGCAATGGCCAGGGACATAAACCAAGTATTTTGTCAGGTGCAATGAGCGGCTACAGCAATGAACTCAGGGAAAGGAAATTCCTGAAAGATGAAGTAAAAGAAATATCAGGAATGGTGTTTTTGAATGATGGTCTTAAAATGGCTTCAGTAAATGACGAAGAGGCAAGAATATTTATAATTGATTATGCCAACAAGGATACTACCACCTCATTTACTTTTGGAGAAAAGGGCGGAGATTTTGAAGATATAGTGATGGATGAAAAATATTACTACGTGCTTGAAAGCCGCGGAAGAATTTACAAAGTGCCAAAGCCCGGATCTACAGACTCGATCGAAATTTTCAAAATGGCATTAAAGAATGCTGATTTTGAAGCAATGTATATGGACTCTGCAAAAAATAGAATAATGATGTTGTGCAAAAGTTGCCCGGATTATGAAAAAGGTAAAACCAAACCTGTATTTTCTTTCGACCTTGCAACAAAAGAATTCAGCTCCGAACCAATTTTCACCATCGACGTCGCAAAGGTAAGGAGGTTGTTAAAGAGTCCAAATTTTGGAGCTAAGCCTTCGGCTGCAGCGGTTCATCCAATACTAAAAAAAGTATTTATTGTTTGTTCACAGGATGGCAAGGGTCTGTTGATCTGTAGTCTCGAAGGTAATATCGAACATGCTGTTTTCCTGGATGAAAGTTTATTTCCTCAGCCTGAAGGCATCACCTTTGCTCCGAATGGGGATCTTTATATCTCTAATGAGGGACTATACCAACCTGGTAGCATCATCCGTTATCCATACAGAAAGTAGTAAAATATTCTTCCTGGTGACTGCTATTCCATGTGTTCGGCTTTAAGGGCCCTCCTGGAAATAAATCGTTTTTCAATGTGTTGAACTATGCGCAGTGATAAGACAAGCCAGATAAAACCAACGGCTATACCTGCTATCACATCACTTGCATAATGCACTCTCAGGTATATCCTGCTAAAAGCTATTAAAATGATCAGGATCCCAAGAATGATGATCACCAGTGTCCGCAGCCATTTGTTTTTTACTTCATGCCAGATCATATGAATGAACAGGCCATAAAAAACAACGCTGATAAGGGCATGACCACTGGGGAAACTATATCCTGATACATCATCGATCAACTGCTGTTGAGGACGATTGCGCTGAAAGAAAAATTTCAAACTAAACATCAGTAATAAACTGCTAAGAGACAAAGCGGCGATCCTCGTGGCAAACCATTTTTCTTTCCTGTAAATGAAAAAAGCGATCAATACAAAATTCAAAGGGATCAGCAGATCATGTTTTCCAAGAAATGTGATAACGAGCATGAAACTGGTAAGGCCATCATTGATATAAGGCTTTATTGAATTGAAAACTCTGTCATCAAACGCTGAGCTTTCACTTATAAAAACCCTCCTTATTTCATAAATAAAAACTACAAGCGCAAAAAGTAAAAGCAATATCAACACGAATTCAATAGTGAATATTGAATACCATGGTTTCTTTGTTTTTGCAGGGGGTTGTGATTCCATTTTATATCAGATCTTTAGTGCGAATAATTCAATGTTCTCATTTTTCCCTTTCAGATCTACTTCTCCCATGCTTTCTGTTTGCCAGTCTTTCATCCGGAGCAGCTCAATTATTTCTTTTGATACCAAAAACTTTTGATTGAGGTCGTTACAGGCACTTCGTATCCGTGATGCTGTATTTATAGTGTCGCCACTCATGACTAGTTCTTTCCTGGCAATGCCCACCTGTCCAACAGTGACCTTCCCGGTATGCATTCCCGCTTTGTATTCTGGAACGATGTCATAATTTGATTTAAAAATATCGTTGTTGATGTTTAATATCTTTCTGGATTCAATAAGGGCCTGCACCGCCTTTCTTGCATTGATTCTTGAATGGGGCCACCAGGCAACTATCTCATCCCCTACATATTGATAAATGCGTCCATTGTGTTCCATTACACCTGCTGAAATGCAAAAAATGAAATCACGAATGAATTCAAAATATTCCTTACCGAGCTTTTCTGCGATAGGGGTTGAATTGCGGAGGTCAATAAAAACGATGATCCTTTCTTCCTCACGGGGTTTTAAATATTTTCCAATAATGATATCAAAGAACGCACCGGGCGAATATTTTTCATTTATCTCAATTGCGAGTTGGGTGATAACGTAAAGAATTGACCACTCGACCATTTTCGGAATGATCCATTCAGCATGAAATGTATTGTGATAAAATCTTTTGATCGATTCCACGAATGTACGGTGGCCGATGATCACTTCATAGGTCATATAAATTAGAAAACTCATGATCAGCCCGGCTATGATCAGGATGAGGGTCTTCATAATGAGGTTTACAGCAGGAGACGCATGCCTGAAAAACCTCGGCAGCACGGAGACAAGCAGAAAGCCGATCAGTAAACTAACAATTAATACATTGGCCTCGCGAAGCAAAATTGCTTTATAGGTATCTGAGTTGATGTCATCATATTTGAATTGAAAAGTACCGGAACTCAATTGCACCAGGAACACAAAAAAATCGGCAATTGTCCAGAAAGCAGCGATCGCCAGAATAATGGGGAACTTCCGTTTGTTTACGATCGATCCGCTTGGCACTATCAGTCTTTGCAAACCCATTGATAAAAATCTAATCGTTCATACTTCCAATCAATTTGATTTGTTGATGATCATAAATCAGAAGCTTAAATTTATTTTTGTTCCCAGCGTAATATTGTATATTCTTTCGTTTGCGGAGGAAAATCCAACAGAAGCGGCTACCATAAACTTGTTATAAGGGATGAAGTAGAAACCGCCGCCAAAGGCCGTGTGCCAGACTCTAGTATTATCACCGTCTAACCAGACTCTCCCTAAATCATAAAAGCCAGTAAGACCAACGGGTCCCGGCATCAGGTAAGATTTCAGCTCGAATAATTTAAATCTTAATTCGGTGCTGGCATATAGAGATGATTTGCCGAGGTACCGGTTGGCCCGGAAGCCATGAAGGTTATTGCCCCCAAGATTTGAAGCCTGGAAAAATTCAAATTTTCTATTGAAGATCTTACTTCCGCCAAATGAAATCACTCCTATTAGCCTTGCAGGATCGCTAAGACTTGCATAAATCGTCATTTCCGAATTGAGCTTTGTAAATGTGTTGCTGTTCTTAACACCGGCGGCAAGGATCAATTCATTTGCTAATAAAACACCACGGGTTGGAAAAATTTCATTATTACGATTATCAAACTTCATCGCCAGCTTTGCACCCAACCATGTTTTTTGACTATAAACGTCTTCATATGGAAGATTTAGAGTCGAAGGATCTTCTAAGATCTTGCCCTTATTATCCGAGGCCTTATTCCAATAATTAAAAAAGTAGGGACCGGCCATTAATTGCAAACGTTCAAAAAGCCGTTCACGGAATAATGCCTGCAATTCCACTGATCTGAAGCGAACCTGATAATAACTATATGTTTTTCCATTGTCCCGATCGATCGTTGTTCTGTTACCTAATCCGAAGAAATTATTTACTTCGGGATATCCAATCTCTGCTTTTATAAGCAGGTCGGTATTGCGGGTTATGTGATTAAATTCTCCGTCATACTTGACGCGAAAGCTTTTCCTCGCTAAGGAATAGTACATCCCAAATTTTTGAAAACTTGCATAGGGCTCATTCCTGAAGCCATAGGTCTTTTTCTCAAATCCCGCACCGACAATAAATCCATCATCTGAATTAGCCCCGATCAGTATCCTCGGAAATTCAAATGTGTTGTATTTATAACCAAGAATACTGTATGTGTTCACATTCGGATCCCGTGAGAACCTGATCTTGGTTTGGCTCATCTGCTTTATGAAATTTCCCTCCACATTCATGTCATAGATCAGGTTTTCGACATGCCCTTTGACATTAAATGTGTCGTTACCTTTACCACCGATGATGCGTAATTTGATGGCTGATCTTGCATTTTCATCGATCTCAAAAAGATCATCATCATTTAATCCATACAATCGTATCTCGCGGGTAACGGAAGATTGAAACACCCTGTCGTACATAATAAAACTTGTATCATTTCCCGCTTCTCTTGCATATACCCTGATCTGTATCCCATTGGGATGATCACTTACCTTGAAATATTCTTTTTGATTACTGCCCAGCACATTTACTTCCCGTGAAAGAAACCGGTAAAACCTGACCCCTTCAGTGGTTAATGCACTTCGCCGGCTGATCAATTTGTCGGTAATGGTTTTGCCGTTCATTGGATAAACCTCCGGGGGCAATTTCCTTACAGCTTGTGCGATCACACTGTCATTAAGTGTTTGTTGCACGTCGGCAATTGTTTCAATCCATTCCTTTTCATCCAGGTCTGTCAGAAACAACCTGTCAAAGTCTCTTGCTGAATAACCCAGCCAGTTAATATCAGGAATGTTGTTTCTGAATCCCTGGAGAAAGGGTAAGAGATTCCTGCTCGAGGCTTTCAATAATTGTCCATCGGAAAAAAAGAAAGCCTGGTCCCTGTCCCGGGGGATAGGATAATATAATTTTCCTTTACCAGTATCACTTGTTGCCCATTTCCATTGATCAAAATGCCGGTCGAAATCGCCGATCATAATATCCAGCAATCTTGCACGTAAAACAGCTAACTGATCTGCCCGGTGATCATTTTCTTCGATCAGCTTATTAAAAACTTTCGCTGTACTTCTTGTATCTGTTCCATCAACTGTAGGATCCCTTTCTTCAAGCATGCCCACGGTGTTTGCAAAAAGCGGTTGATAAAAGCCCAGGGCGGGATCATCGGGTACAAAAAACAATTCGGGACGAGGAGCAATAATATCCAACTGTTTTGCTAAGTCAGGAATTACAAGCGCAGCATAAGGATGCGACGCGGAATTGAACTCCGTCACAAGATCCTGGGCAATTGTTCCCCTGAACTCTGGCGGTAAAGCCCCTGTGGGAAGTTTGTCAACCGCCCGTAATACCCATTCTTTGCCGGTTTTCTTGTTGACTAACTTTAATGACCGCGTTTGTTTGCTGCCGCCCATACTGACAATGGTAAAACCTCCCTTTTCTTCATTAAGCTTAAATACTCTCATGTTCACGGGAGCTGACCATTCATGACGATAGTTTTGTCCAAGTATAAATTTTTTAAAACCATCGAGGGGTTGGTATTTATCACTGGCAGATATATTAACTGTGTCCTTGAATTTTGCGTTCACGATATTGACCACACGTTTTGTGGAATCGCCACCAAGCGAATCAGGAAGGGAAGCAAAATTCAGGATCGTGGTGCCGTAGGTGTTTCTTACTGAGTCGCTCACTGAGTAAAAATTTACAGTGACATTTTTATTGGTTGATACTTCCATCACAGCAAAACCCCTGATAGATTCTGCATAAACACTCTTCCTGCTTTTTGAAACACGCTGGATCTTACAACCACCACCACTCACGATATAACTATGGCTGCTATCCTGTATCAATTGCAAACCATGGTCATGACCCGCAACAAAGACGGTATGCGGATGTGATTTCACTGCATTTGATACCTGGTTGATCATATTTGTATAGGTGGGATGACTAAGATCCTGCAGTGTTCCAAAAACACTTCTGGCAATAGGATAAATGGAACCGAGCCCGGGAAGAGGAATGTATAAATTCCGTTTTATTTCGGTAAAAGGAAAAATATGTTGCTTTAAGGTGAAATAGCCACCATGCACACTATTACTCTTAAATGGATGATGACAGGCGAGTAATAATAGCTTCTTTGAGTTACGGGCAACGATATCTTCGATCTGTGCGAGTAATTCTTCATTTGTTTTGCTGTCACAATCTGATTCAATGCCCGGTTTTTCATACTGGTGTAACCACCATTGGCTGTCAAATATCACTAATGTCACATCATTACCAAGGTTCACTTCGACCGGGCCCGGGCAACCATCTTTGGGGTAAAACTGAACATTGGCCTGGTTTAAAAGGTCGACATATAGTTGTTCCCGGATAATATATGAGTACCCGTCGCGACCGCCATTTTGCCAATCATGATTACCCGGGATCATAATTACTCTGGCCTGTGTATTTTCTACCACAGATAATTGTGAGTCGAGCACTGCTTTTGCGGCCTGGTATTGCTCTGATTGGTCATCGGGCAGACCTGTCCGGTACAAATTATCGCCCAAATAAAGTACTGTCGTCTTCTTGTCAAGTTTCACGAAGTGTTTGATCGCCGCTGCAACAGGGTGCCGACCATTGGTAAGTGCTCCTCCATCACCTACTAATACGATCCGTTGAAGAATAGTATCAGTTTGCGCAGTCAGGGAAAGATGAAAGCCAAGTAGAAAAATATAAAGACCGGTAAATTTTTTCATTGCCATTTTAAAAATTAAGCCATGGTTAAAATCGCTGGGCCGGGACCGTCTGCGATCGATAGAATTTCACTTAAAAAACCGTGCCGTTGATGGCATTTTGCCGGTTTATGAGGCCCGATACACACAGAAACTTACCTCATTTAGTATTGAACGTTCAAGTTACGCAAAAGTTGAGCTAAATATTGATTGAAAGGGTTTAGATAACTTGTATTTTGCAAAAAACTTTTGGACTGAACTATTTGGAATATAAGTGGCTGTTTTTTTACTTTTATTAAAACATTGTACATTTAAATCTAGTATCTGGACGAACATAGCTGAACCCTTGTGATATCCCTGAACCTATCCTTGAAAGCCATTTTAATCCATTTTTTCATTTAAACCATTTACATGAATTGCTTAAACCGACATTTGGTCATTACAGTTTTATTTTTTTGTTTTCTTACCACTCCCTTTTTTGCAAAGGCCCAAACGGATTCAATGACCGCGGCGGCAAATACTGCTTTCAAAACTAATGGGTCAAAAACCTTTTGGATGGGTCGTAACTACCGATGGGAGTGGAAAACACCAATCACTGTACCAGTAATTAACCTGTCGACCGAGTATGGTGGTTTAACTCCCGTCAAACGTGGCGGGGGAAAGCAAACCAAGAACCTCCGGCTTGAGGATCCAAATGGGAGAGAATATTCCCTTCGTTCAGTAGAAAAATTTATTACAGCTAAAACTCTTCCGGGGCAATTGGAAAGTGAGGCGGCAGCCGACCTGGTTAACGATGGAGTATCAGCCTCCTACCCATATGCAAATGTATCAATACCAGTATTTGCTGATGCAGCTGGAATTCCTTCTGGTAAGATCAGACTTGTTTACATACCGGATGATCCAAAACTTGGCGAGTTCCGCGAGGAATTTAAGAATATGCTTGCCATACTTGAGACAAGACTTCCTGACTCAGTAAAAAAAGATTTTGATACGGAAGACGTAGTTTCAAAATTAAAGGACGATAATGATAACGAAGTGGATCAGCTGGGAATGCTGAAGGCAAGGATCCTGGACATGTTCATCATGGATCTTGACCGTCATGAAGACCAGTGGCTTTGGGGAGCGGTAGATAAGGATAAAGGCAAATTATATTACCCGATTGCCCGTGACAGGGATCAGGCTTTCTTCATTAACGAAGGCCTTTTACCAGGCATAGCAAAATGGCCCTGGTTACTTCCACAGTTACAGGGTTTCAGACCACAAGCTAAAAACATTAATCGCTTCAACTGGGCTGCACGTAACCTGGATCGGTTCTTTTTAAATAAATTAAATGAGCAGGATTGGAAGCAGGCGGTGGATTTGTTTGTTTCACAAATGACGGATGATGTTATTCAAAAATCGCTTGACCTGCAACCAAACCCCATTAAACCCTTACGATGGAATGAGATCGTTGAAAAACTAAAAGCCCGGCGCCAGTTTCTGGCTGGTGAAGTAATGCAGTATTACCGTTTTCTTTCAGAGCATGTAAGTATAACGGGCAGCGACAAAACGGAGTTGTTTGATGTTACCAGGAATGGTGATGGTTCAGTACAGGTAAAGGTATATAAGATCACAAAGGAAGGGGAACAATCTTCTTTGATGTATGACAGGACATTTGATCCGCAGGTAACAGAAGAATTGAATCTATATGGATTTGGAGGCGATGACAGGTTTGTGATCTCTGGCAGCGATGACAAAATCAAGATCCGTATGATCGGGGGTGAAGGCGATGACTCATTTGAACACAAAGGTTCCGGGGGTGGCAATATCGTTTATGATACTGAGGATGGTAATAACAAATTAACCGGCGACCTGAGAGATAAAAGAGCAAATGATACGTTGGCGAATTATTATAACCGGTTAGGTTATAATTACAACCAGGTGATTCCCATGGTTTCTTTTAACTACAATCGTGATGACGGATTATACCTGGGCTTTTCGTTGAAATTTATCAGGCACGGATTCCGAAAGGATCCTTATAAGAACATGCACCAGTTTTCTTTTCAATATGCGTTTTCGACCCAGGCTTTTAATGCCCGCTGGTATTCAGAATATATCAGCATGTTTGGAAAAACGGGTGACCTGTTGACCGATATTGATATAAAGGCCCCAAATAATACCACCAACTTTTTTGGCTATGGAGATGCACCCGTGGATTATAAAAGTAAGCCCGGAAGTTTTCGTTACTACAGGGCAAGATATAGTCTTGGTGATATTTCAGTTTTGTTCAGGAAAAGATTTTCAAAAAAAGTTACGCTGACATTTGGCCCCACTTACGAGTTCTATTCCCTGGATCAAGATGACGATCTGAATAAAACACGCTTCATTACTGTGACGGGATCAAATGGTCTTGATCCCACAACACTATTTGCCAAACAATCTTTCTTTGGAGGCAAGGCGGGCTTTGTTGTTGATGCCAGGGATAACCCGATCGTGCCACAGAAAGGGATTAACTGGATAACGATCTACCGGTATTTATCCGGGTTAAATGATCAAAGCAGAACGTTCTCGCAAATAAATACCGAGTTCTCCTTTTATTTACCGATAATAACCAAGCGGCTGGTGTTTGCTAATCGCCTGGGAGGTGGTACTAACTTCGGCGGTGACTTTGAGTTCTTCCAGGCGCAATACCTTGGCAGTGATGAACACCTTCGTGGTTTCCGTAAGTATCGGTTTGCCGGAAAATCAAAGATCTTTAACCAGGCAGAGCTTCGTTTAGCGATAGCAAATTTCAAAACGTACTTGTTCCCGGCAGCCTTTGGAATTTTCGCATTTTATGATACAGGTAAGATCTATGACCTGGATGATGACAGCAACAAATGGCTCAGTGGTTATGGCGGCGGGATTTGGATCGCTCCGTTAAAACGCCTTGTGTTAAGCTTTGCTTATGCCGCCTCGGATGAAGACAAGCTTCCGCTGATCGGTTTAGGATTTAAGTTCTGATATGTATTACGCCAGCCCACGGTTTAAACCGTGGGCTTTGATTTAGAACGCTAAAGTTGTTATTATAACATACAAGATTGATAAAACCCCAGCCTTAAGGTGGGGTTATTAATTTAATTTTGAAGATCACCTGGGCTTTAGCCCTTGCAACCGCGATATTATTTTCCTTTTAGTAAATGTTCATCGGTAATTGATGATAAGACAGGGCCTTTTGGAACTACCTCATCATCATATTGGACGTCTACTCTCAATCCTCTTAATCCGACCACACCTTGCAATTCTTCCAGGTCATGATGCTCGATACCTGGCTTTAGTAGTTTTTGATTTTGCAGGAATTCAATGTATTCAGCATATTCTTCTGCATCTCTTGGTTGGCTATAAACAATTGCGATCTTGCCAGGCTGTGTTAACCGTTCATTTGTTTCTTTGATATGAACCTTATCAATTCTCTTCTTGATTATTTCATAACGGATGTTATAAGCCCCATCCACATCAAATTTTCTTTCATCCGCCCGGAAGCTGATGGATATCGGTGAGCTATGGGCAAGGATCAATTGGGTTGTTTTCATCGGATGACTCAGCTGCTTACTCAGTTCATTGGTCAGCCGTGAGGCTTTGGCCAACGTTGTCAATTGCCACATCTTCATGTTCCGCAAGTACAGTTCATCGAATTTTTTTCTCGGTGAAAGTGATTGCCCGATATAAATATTGAATTCAACGCCGTCGGTTACATATCTTTCAAAATAATGCGGAAATATTTGTTGCACGGAAACCTGTTCCCGGTCTACAAAGCGACTAACCTCTTCATTGATCGTTGCAATGCTTTCTTCAAATTCTTTGCGATGATGATAGATCATCCCGATATTCTTATCAAGCGACGCAAAATAATGATCGATATCTTTTTGGATCGCCGGAGTAGTTCCTTTTAAATGCTTAAAGATCGATGCGACCTGGTTTTGTAAGAATTCATGGATAGCGGTCTCCTCATCGTTCAGCAGCACATCTGAGGCAGAAGCAATATGTTTATCGATTTTGAATTGAACTTCCTGCAGTAATGGAAATGGCATGCTGGCCTGTGCCTTCTTTATAACCGTTGATGCCATTTGCAATTGCTCTATGAAATCAAGCTGTATCGACTGCGATCTTTCAACGGAAGAATTACGGATATCGATTGCACCATACAAAGGATACACCGATTCAAAAGCGATCCGCTCAGCCTTCGGATCTTTACCTTGCTGTTTTTGAATAATGAAATTGTATGCAGATTCTGTGAATTTCCATTCGACGGCTGGTTGTACCGCAGTGAACTGTTCTTTGATGACTTTATCGATCTGGGTGTCCAGGGCTTCGGCACTTTTTTCAATAGCACGGGTAAACAATGGGATCGCAATGTCAAGTTTGGCTACATGTTTATAATTCAATTTTCCTCCCTGATCCGAGCCGATCTCAAGGATTCCCCAGAGATCACCATTATGTTTCAACGGAGCCAATATCAGGCTGCGATAACCCTGGTCAAAATAAAAACCGAGGTATTCAACATTCTTTACCGCATCGTCATCGATCTTTTCATAAATGACCGGCTTATCGGTTTCTACAAACAATTCACGACAACAATCATTAACAGTATCACGGTCCATTACTGCTTTGTAATGTTTGAATAAAAGACTATTGCTGTTATGAAGTTCAGAAAAGACAAAGTGGCCATTTACTTTAAAAAAAGGAGTTATGCCGATCCTGATATCCTTTAACCCTATAAGCGATTGGACCAGGTCCTGGAGTTTATGATAAACAACTCCTTCGGAAAATGCATTCAGGTTCAGGAGCTCTGATTTCATTTGTGAGATCACCTCCCGTTCTGTTACATCGATCACACGACCGATAACAATGCCTTCAAAAGCAAATTGCCCGATCGGGATATTATGTTGTAATTCTTCCAATGATAAAAGACCATGATCCTTTTTATTGATAAAATCTTCGGGTATTGGCAAATGTGAGCCCGTATATTTTACATCAATATATCTTGTATCCAGTTGCAATTCCATATACTTGACCAAACCCGAATGAGGATCGTGATAAGGATGAACAGAGGAAACAAATTCCGGGGCATGGTAATTACAATATTTCCTGAGAATAAGATTGTATGCGCCGATCAACCTGTCATGTTCTATATCTCTGCCGGTTTCATTGTCCGGGATCTTTATATCATTTGTACCCGGTTCAATGAAGAGCATATGAAACAGCCGTGAGGTATAAATAGTAGTATATGAAAAGGGAAGTCCCACAGAATAAAGCATTTCATGCTCGCTGGCAGTGGGAGGGAAGATGATGCTAAGCAGCATTTCCATCCATTCACGATGTGGTTCTAATTGGGAAAGATCCTCAATCGCATGTCCCAATTCCGGGTGCTGATCCGCATATTCCAAAATTCCCGAATAAAGCTTTTTGACACCCGCGGATGAGCCATGACTTAGTGCCCGTTTCAATACATTTAATAGTGGCTGAAAAGATACTTTACTATTATAATGAACAGGTGTATAGGTTATGTGTGTATCCATGGTTGATTGACTAAAGGTTAAAATGGCATTCCGACGGGAAAACGGATAGGCAGGGTAGTTGTAAAATTAACAAATGCGGTTAGTTCTTCTGCATTTTTGGTAAAATAACCGAGTTATAAAAACGACAGGCGGGTCTTACACCGCATTGTTGACATTTAGGATTCCTGGCTACACAAACATAGCGACCATGAAGAATCAGCCAATGATGTGCTTTGTGTATCAACTCTTCAGGAATGTTTTTCACCAGTTCTTTTTCAACTGCCAGGGGTGTTTTAGCCGAAAAAGGAGCTAATCCAATTCTTTTACTTACCCTGAACACATGCGTATCAACGGGCATATTGGGTTGCTGTTCTACAACTGATGTAACAACGTTTGCGGTTTTTCTTCCGACCCCGGGCAATTGCATCAATGCTTCTACCGTCATGGGGATTCTTCCATTGAATTTGTCCATCACCATCTTTGCCATGGCAATAAGATGTTTTGTCTTATTGTTTGGATATGATATACTTTTTATATAGGGAAACAACTCATCAAAACTTGTTTTGCTTAATGCGGTTACGGTTGGAAATTTCTTAAATAATGCCGGCGTTGTCAGGTTTACTCTTTTGTCTGTGCATTGAGCCGATAAGATAACTGCCACAAGTAATTCGTAAGGATCTTCATATTCTAATTCTGTCTCTGCTTCAGGCAAATTCTTTTGAAAAAAGTTGATGACAAATTTGTAGCGCTCTTTCCTGGTCATGGCGCAATTTAGGCTAAGCGATAAAAAGAGAAAAGCCTGGCTGTCGGCAGACGGGAAATTGGTAGGAACGCAAATAAAAAAAGCATCATAACCAAGTTATGATGCCGTTGATGTTTTTGCGAGTTCTTAAACTGTTTGTTCGGACTTTTCCCTTGCGTAATTCAAGATGTTCAATACAACCTCAGTACGTGGTGATTGTTTGATCTTGTTTAACCTTTGCATTGAAGTTTTGAGTACAGACAGCTTCTCGCGAAGTGTCCAGTCTTTCTTTAACGCTTCTTCAATAGCGGCGGTTTGCTCGGGAGTCATCTCCTTGTACAAATACAATAAAAGATCCTCGGGGGTAAAGTTTGTCATTGGCAATCCTTAATGTCCTAAAATTTTGTTTGTCCTTCAAAAGAATGAATTTCGAAACGTCCATTATTTAAACGGCACCAAATCGCCCTTATTGTGCCGGTTCTGCCTAATTATTCTTAACATCGGGTTTTTCCGGCACTATAAATATATCCTCGTTCTCGCGCTTCATCAGGTATTTCTCACGGGCATATTTCTCAACCACAGCCGGGTTTGATTTAAGTTGTTCAGCCTCAGCGGATTCCTTTGCAATTTCCTTTTGATACCAGGCCTTGCTGGCCTGCAGATCCTTTAACTCGCGACGGTGTTGCCGTTGGGTAAAAACGTCCCTGGGATCAAAAAAGAGTATCCAGATGACAAATGCGGATAAAGAAAGAAAATACTTGTTTTTAAGCCAGGCAGGAATGTGGGTTAGCAGTTTCATATTATTGGAATTTTCCGAATTGAAGTCGGAGGTCT
>JAICPX010000241.1 GCA_025929635.1 Chitinophagaceae bacterium | reverse complement strand
CTGAATTTGATAGCCACTCATATTTGTCTCTGTTTGTGATGTCCACTTCAGTGCTACTTCAGTTGCTTTTTTCCGCTGACCAGTAAGCACAACACCGGTAGCGCCATCAGGATTCACCACATTATCATTTGCCAAGGTTTGCAGTGCCAGGCTACTTATTTCTGTTTTTTCTATATAGTTAGCATTTGTGTTACGGGTTGTTTGAGATATGTTATTCCAATCAGTACCGCCATTATTGCTTTTGTAGATCACAAGGGAGTTTTCACTCTGCCCGTTTAATTCGCCATCGAAATATTTGAGGCGTAGCGTTGCATTCAGACTGGTGTTGTTTGTTGGGGTAATCAGGTAATAGCGATTAACACTGTTTGCCAAACCTGTTCCGCTTTGTGTCGTATGACCTCGTCGAATAGTTACAGCGCCAAGATCAGCATTGCTTGTAATCGTTGCGCCAAGATTTCCTGCGTTCACGCCGGCAGGGGCATTCATGTCTTGCGTGATCTCAACAAAACCACCACTGGCTCCAATGACTCTATTACTCTCTGATTCCCCGGCTATCATTGCCGAAGAATTCATCAGGATATTATTTCCATTAAGATCCAGTTGCCCGGATATAAAATTGATCGAAGCGTTTATGCTGACATTTCTGTTTAACAAAACCTTTGCTCCATTTGTCTTTGCTACTTCAAAAATATTAAACAAAGACAAGCTGTTCCCGGATATCGTTGAATTTTGATTTCCGGTAAACTTTATACTGCTTGTGCTAGTAGCGAAGCTTCCATTGTTCACCAAATTCATATTCTGAATGGTGACAGTAATATTTCCATTGTTTACCCAATGACCACCGCTTGAGAGGCTCAGCTGTGCAATTCCGGGCAAGCAAAAAAGAAATAATATGTATGATAGAATATATTTTTTCATAAACTATTTTTAAAACGATTCATGTTTAAATGCCTATCTTTTTTACATGCGATAGATAAGGTGACCGTTTAATGAACAACGAAGTACCTCCATGTTGTCATTGAAATAATTAGACTGATTAACCTCTATCCATATCTTGTCACCGGGCTCCAGGACAAAATCAGTTGATATCAGGTTCCTGGGTGAAGTTATTTCCCCGTCCACATCATAGAATATTGCGTCTGTTAATACCGACCTGTTTCCACCTCTTTCAAGCACTAAAAAAGTTTGTGCGTATACAAATTCGCCCCAGGTCCAATCAACTCTTGCATTAATATGGTACAGCCCTTTTTGAGGCACCACGAAATAGTTATTGGCCATGTCGAAATCATTTCCAAGGTCGTGGGGTTCTGATAAAAACTGGATGCGCACATTCTGAGCAGGCGGTATATTTCCTGCACCGCTGTTTAAAAGACCTCTTGCTTTAAAGGCAACTGGTCCCTGCCAACGTGCATTTCCTGTTGCATCACTTGTCAGTATAGCACCGTTGGTAGGGTTTGTGTTTCCTCCTGCAATTTTCAAATTACCATTTACATTTAATGCAAGTCCACCGGCTGCATTTACTGCATCTACGCCCACACCAGTTGAATTATTTGAAGAGCCACGAACCCCGGCACTGCCATCTCCTGTGGCATCGCCGCGAATCCCCGCATGGGCATTATCAGAATTTGTTATACCCAATATTCCATGGTTGGTATAAGACATTCCTTTGATAGCTGATCCGTTTGTACCGGTATTCGTCAATTCCAGGACAGGCACATTCGGCGCCACCACTATTTTACTATATGGTAAGGTTAAACCAGCGTTACCTTCAAGGTTTGTCCATACACTTCCGTTGTAATACCAAAAGCTTTTTGCATCAGTGTCATAAACCAACAGACCATTCGCAGGGGTAATGATTGCGGTACGTTGTGCCGTTGTCATACGTGGTACGAGCATTCCTTTTGTTGTACTTTTTACATCGAGTATCGAACTTGCATCGGCAGTACTGCCGTCTGTATTTACAGATACACTTTGCGCATTAATCGCGATCGCTCCGATAAGTGTTACAGATAATGAAAGCAAAATCTTTTTCATAATGTTTATTTTTGTGATGTAAAATTTGCTTTCAAATCAGCGCGTCAAAAATTTATCATACAGTTGCGTTAACTATTTATTTAAAATGTAGAAAACAGAATTTTAAATGTAAATGGTTGTTGGACTTTATTATTTTCATTTTTATCTATGAAATAGGTGCTTTCCATGTGCTGCTACACTTCAAACCTGATTTACTACACTTCGAAACCACAAATGCAGGAAGCCGCTTAGTTTTTTTATCTACACAGATTTTGTTCTTACTTTGGAACAGTGAGCCTACGCAGAATCATATTGTCCTGTTTGCTCGTATTACTATCCGAAACGTCGTTTGGACAGTCGCCCGGAATAAATTTTCATTTTGTTACCACGAAAGAAGGCCTGAACGACAATTTCATTACCAGTATCGTTCAGGATAAATATGGGTACATGTGGTTTGGCAGTCTTGGTGGATTGAACCGGTACAATGGTAAGACCACAAAACGTTTTACCAAAATACCAGGTGATAGTACTTCTATCCCGGAAGGTATCCCCTGGACAGTTGCCAGCGACGTAGAAGGTCGCTTATTTGCTGGTTTTGATTTTGGATTGTACGAATATGATTTCAACAAAGACATTTTTTTAAGACATGATAAACTTAAGGGCATTTACATACAGAAGATCGTTGCGGGGCCGGATAAAAAACTATACCTTCTTACCGGTGCCGGCTTATTTATTTACCTGCCTTCTTCCAAAGAGCTGATAAGACTGGATTCCGTTAACAAGCTGTTCAAAACACATCCACAATATGCACTGCGCATGCATAATGAGAATTTATATATTGGGTCTTATAATGGCTATATCGTTTACAATGTTTTTACGCAAAAGACCGAATATAGAGAAGTAAAGACGGGTAAGAACTTCCAGGCTTTTAAAGTTGATGTTGATAAAAATGGCAAAGTATGGATATGTGATATTACTAATTTACGAATGCTGATGTTCGATCCATCCACCGGTAAGACGACGGTTATATCAGACGATCCGCTTATCCGTTCTTCGGGAAAAGGTTCTACTTACAACGATCTTGTATGTGACAAATCGGGTAATACGTGGATCACCACGTCATTGACGGGTTTGCTAAAGGTGAATTCTGGTACTGGCGGCCTGCAATATTTCTTTAATGATTCGGTTCAACAGGGAACCAGTTATAATATTCTGACCTCTGCCTATATTTCCCGTGATGGAATTGTTTGGATGGGAGGCGTGAACGGGATTATATATTTTGACCCGGAAGATCAGCTTTTCTCTTCTATGTATCCTTTACCGGAAGGAAAATTGAATGCGTTTGGCAGGGCCATGCTGGAAGATCGGTCAGGAAATTTATGGTTTGCTACCAGCAATGGTATCAGCCGTTTTGACCCAGCAACACGCACATACACCACCTGGAGAAATGAACCTGCGAAACAAGACCAGATCTATTATAACTCTGTGCGGGGTATGGCAGAAGACGATAAAGGAATGATATGGATCGCTACAGGCCGTGGAATCAATAGCTATACACCAGGTGAAAAGCAATTAAGATATTATTCGATGGCCGATTCTATTCCGCCTGCTTTTTATTTTAGTGCCAATGCTGACAGCAAAGGAAGGATTTGGTTTGGTACAAAGGATTATGATGGATTGTATTATTATACAAGTGCTACCGGTAAATTCACCAGTATAAGAAATCATCCATTGCTTAAACAATATACAGGATTTGGCGCAAGGATCGTTTTTGAAGACAGTAAAAAAAGACTGTGGATCAGTTGTAATGGAAATGGGTTAGTGATGGCAGATGAAGCAACTGGAAAAACCAGAAGATGGTTTAATAATGATTCAACCAGGAACACGATAATTGGGAATACAGTTATCGATATAAAAGAGGATAAGGAGGGCGTTATATGGATAAGTACTTTCAACGGTGTGACCGGCATAGACTTAGAAAAGGAGAAATATATATGGCTTGATGACAAAACATTTTTTAATACAAATTACACCGGTCCATTGGCAATCGATTCGTTTAACCGGGTGTGGATTGGAACGGCCAATGGTTTATATGTAACCGATAGCCTGAGAAGAGACGAGGGTTTTTTTGATGAATCAAATGGATTGATCGGCAGTTCTTTCACAGAACATTCGGGCTATCGGTTAAGAAATGGAGAGATCATGATGCCTACTACCAAAGGATTTATACGATTCAAACCTGAATTATTCAAGCCTCAACCTTCCTCTTATAGCTTTTATATTTCCTGGATCGACATATTTAATAAGAAAAAACACCTGGCACCCAATAAAGAGGTTTCCCTTTCACTTCGGCCTAATGAAAATTTTTTTACGATCGGACTTGACGCAGTTAACTATACTACTTCATCACAAACCTGGTATGCATACAGACTTGTAGGTTTTGATGATGACTGGCATTATACACAGGACCCTAAAGCAGTGTATTCGCATGTACCCGGCGGAACCTATACATTCTTATATAAGGCCACGTCAAACATCAACAACTGGGGGAATGAGGAGAAAAAGTTGAGGATCCATATTGCCACTGTTTTTTACAAATCAAAATGGTTTTGGATCGCCATTGCAATTCTATTGGCGCTCGTGCTGATTATGCTTTACCGGTTTAAGATGAATAAACAGCGGCAAATTCATTTTTTGCAGACAAAGGCGCAAATGCTGGAGAAGGAGAAAGCCCTTGTAATGTTTGAAAGCCTGAAGCAACAACTTAATCCGCATTTTTTATTTAATTCACTTTCGTCCTTATCTGGGTTAATTGAAGCTGATCAGCAACTCGCCGGGAATTTTCTAAAACAAATGTCAAAAATTTACCGGTATATATTAAAAAGCAGGGACAGTGAAGTAGTAACGCTGAGGGAAGAAATAGACTTTGTTCAAACTTATATAAATCTTCAAAGAACGCGGTTTAAAAACGGTTTGCAGGTAAACATAAACATTGGCGACGATGACCTGCACAAAAAGATACCACCTGTTACCTTGCAGAACCTGGTCGAGAATGCAATAAAGCATAACATTATCGATGTTGATTTTCCTTTACTAATAAATGTATACGTAGAAAATGGCTATATCGTTGTGAAGAATAATCTCCAAAAAAAACAGATGGTGGAATCCTCTAATAAGCAAGGGTTGTCAAACTTGCGGTCCTTGTACAAATACTTAAGTGATAAACCTTTGATCGTTGAAGAAAAAGAAAACTACTTTTTGATCAGGATACCATTGATATGACATAGCAAATTAAAAAATTATGTTATGAAAGCACTAATTATAGAAGACGAAGAAATTATCGGTAAAGCGCTGGCAAATACAATTAAGAAAGTGGACAGGGAAATAGAAGTGATAGATATTCTACCAAGTCTTAAAGTGGCAAGAAAATGGTTTGGCGCCAACGCAGAACCGGATATCTTATTCATGGATATTCAATTGAGCGACGGTGTGAGTTTTGATCTTCTCAAACAATACGATCTGCATTGTCCCATTGTTTTCACGACAGCATATGATGAATATGCCATCCAGGCATTCAAGGTGAATGGCGTTGATTACCTTTTAAAACCGGTCGACGAAGACGACCTGAAAAAGGCAATTGATAAATGCAAGAATATTATCAGTAAAAATATGATCGCACCCGTAGATATGGCCGAGTTAATAAAAAGTCTTGCAAACCCGGGAAGCATTTCACATAAGTATAAACAACGCTTTATTGTGAATATCCGCAACCAATGGATGCCTGTGCCTGTAAAAGATATTGCATTCTTTGCAAAAGATGTGTTGAATTACATTTATCTGTTTAATGGCGACAAATATCTTGTTGATGTGAATTCTCTTGATGAAGTAGAAGAAGTAGTGAACCCGGAACAATTTTACAGGGCAAACCGTCAATACATTATTAATATCGATGCGGTTCAATCAGTGAAGTCAATTGAGAATTCGAAGCTGCTGGTAAAGCTCAAGCCCCCGAATGATAAGTTTGAGATAGATATGAGCCGCGAAAAAACACCTGTATTCAAAAAATGGATGGACAGGTAAACAAAAAGGCTCTCATAGAAATGAGAGCCGTGGTTAATTGTACCCTGTTCTTATTGTTCTGATTACAGTTTACTCTTATCAATTACTGGTTGCTGCCGCTTTGGTTCGATCTTGCCTGCGCCGTTCACAATGATCTTTTGTGTTTCAAACCCCGGAACTTTGAGTAGATACAATCCGCTCCATAAACCTGCTACGTGTTGTTGCTGAAGGTTTGCCACCTTGAATTGTTTCACCTGTTTCCCATCGATGGTGTAGAGAGTAACGATAGTTTCTTGTTCAATTCCGCTAACACTGAACCAGAAATTGCCATTGTTAGGATTTGGTCCAACAGTGACCTTTTTCATTGTGTTCATTTGCGTCATTGGCTTGCTGTTGCTAATGGTTGACTCTTCACTGGCAGAAGTCAGGTTGTTCCCGTTACCATGACCACCACCGCCGCCTCCACCTCCACCTCCACCTTTTGTTTTAGGACCTACTGCTATCACATTTGAATAAGCAACGGAAGCATTGTTTGTAACGATCTTCAATCTATAGTAAGATGTATCGGTATATGAATTTGCATCGATATTCTGATAAGATAATTGTGAGGCACTGTTACCGCCAGGCGCCAGTGTATTTACAAATGCCCTGTCGCTAAAGTCAGCTTCATTTTTTAGCCTGCGCTGAATTTGATAGCCACTCATATTTGTCTCTGTTTGTGATGTCCACTTCAGTGCTACTTCAGTTGCTTTTTTCCGCTGACCAGTAAGCACAACACCGGTAGCGCCATCAGGATTCACCACATTATCATTTGCCAAGGTTTG
>JAICPX010000027.1 GCA_025929635.1 Chitinophagaceae bacterium | reverse complement strand
TCCAGGATGTGAACTTAGCCGTACGAAAAGGGGAATTCGTTTATCTTGTTGGCAAGACCGGTACCGGAAAGTCCAGCTTATTAAAAACCATGTATGGTGAATTGCCTTTGACTGAAGGCGAAGGGATGGTAAACGGATTTGATCTCCGCAAGCTTGATTGGAAGAAAGTCCCTTACCTGCGCCGTACGCTTGGCGTGGTATTCCAGGATTTTCAACTGTTGACCGACAGAAATGTGAATGAAAACCTTCGCTTTGTTCTTACCGCAACAGGATGGACCGATAAAAAATTGATGGATGAAAAGATCAGTGATGTATTGGACAAAGTAGGGATAAGAGCAAAGGGTTTTAAAATGCCCTTTGAATTATCAGGCGGGGAACAACAAAGAGTCGATATAGCAAGAGCTTTACTGAATTCTCCAAAACTGATCCTTGCAGATGAACCGACCGGTAACCTGGACCCCGAGACTTCCGATGAGATCATGAACCTGCTGTTTCACATAGCAAGGGATTTTGGCACCACTGTAGTGATGGCAACTCACGATTATATCGTTGTCCAGAAATTCCCGGCAAGAATGATACGAACTGAAAAAGGCAAAGTGATGGATAATGCTACCATATCAATTGAATAAGTCGGTTGGCGTTTTGCCTGTTGTTAAATATCGGCTCAAGTAATCTTTTTCTTAAATTGATCTCTTCCTCACTAAACGGGTGATGAAATAACTGTGTGATGATTGATGCGATCGCATTGCTGGTGGTACCAACATGACAAGCATCTTCCAGGCCCGAACCCCGGACTGCCTCATCATTTACCACACAATGGCGGCCATTATAAAGCGCATTGATCAGCTTTAGTTTAATCCCGGTATTATTGAACGCAGGGAGCACGTTGATCTGTGCATTTGCGATCAGGTCATTTAATTCGTCTTCAGACGGGTTACTGACCAGGGACACATTCTTATTTTTTTTAATTTTTTTTACCAACTTATCCGATGGATCTTTCCCGGCAATTATGAAAGGAACTTTTGCTAATGAAAAAACCTTATTCACCAACCACAACACTGCCTTTTCATTTTCTGCTACGGACAGGTTTCCGTGATAAAGACAATAAACCCCGACGCCTTCCGGGCTCTTCACCGCTGAGTAAGGTATAAAAACCGGCAAATAACCTGCTGATTTTTTATCCAACTGCTCACGATAAAAGACGGCGTCATTATTTGATACAGCAATTATAGGTAAATCAGGAGGCAATCGTTGTTCGTATTGTCTGAGAAACAGGCTTTCATTCAGGTAATATAATTTCTTAAAAAGATTTCTTTCACTTTGAAACAACCTGCTGTAGTAAAGAAATTCAACGTTGTGCAACCGCAAGATCACTTTTCGTCCGTCTGCAAGCAATTCCTTTGCAAAAGCTGTGCAATGGATCCCCTCCATTATAATAGGGTGCTCATCTTTTAAAAGATTTTTAAGTAACAAGGGGTTTGCTCTCGATTTTACGATATAAGGTTGTGTAATGGAAAATGCCTTTAGCCCACGGTACCTTTCATAGTAATAAACATCTTCACAGTATTTATTCAGGTGGTCTGGTTTACCACGTCCGTAATCAAAACAATGCAATTTGATCCTAACTCCTTCTTCATGCAAGGTTTTAATCTTATAAAAAAGGTCAACGACACCGCCATAGTTAACAGGCCAGGGCACATCGTGGCAAATAATATGAAGTGTTCTATCGTTGCTCATTGAATAACGCCTGGTAAAAGTCTATCAGTCTGCACTTTTCTTTTTCCCAATTCAATTCCTGTTTTGCTTTTAGACAATTTTGCTTTAATTGTAAATAAAGTTCACTATCGGTCAAAAGATTATTGATCGCTTTTGAAATTGTGGAAGGCTGCAGATCATCGATCAGCACTGCAACCCTATATTGGGCATTTATTTTTCGGTATTCAGGATAATTCATTGTGATCTGTGGTACCCCGGCATGAATGTAATCAAAGAATTTGTTTGAAAGCGATAAGTATTGGTTCAGACCTGTCTTTTCAAAGGGATTGATGGCAATGTATGATTGTGCTGTCTTTTTTCTTAATTCTGCCGGCTCAAGCATTCCAAAAAAGAACACGCGCTGCCCAAGCTTGTTCTTGTGAATAATGGCGTTCAACTCGTCCATAAAATTTCCGCTGCCACACACCCAAAGCGGAATACTTACCTCCCTCATAGCCAGGACAACGTGATCAAGTCCTCGCCCTTTATTGACCGCGCCCTGGTAAAGAACAACATGATCCATTGACTCTCTCTCTTTTGTTTCGTTAAGAACCGGGACATTCCGAATCACTTTATAGCTAGCTCCATAGTTTTTGTTGAATTGTTCTGCAAGACTGTCACACACGGTATACCCGTGTTTAAATCTTGGGAGCATTTTCTTTTCGATTCGGTGCCAGAAGCGATAGATTTTTGGACGGCTTACCACTTCGTCAAGTTGCGAGAAATATTCATGCGCATCATATACTCGTTTTATTCCTTTCAACTTTGAGATATAATAGCAAGGAAGTATGGTATCAAGATCGATTGCGCAAATACAATCTGCGTTCTTAAATAAAAGAAAAAAGAAAAGCCGGATATTGAATTCGGCGTAAAAAGGCTTTCCCCTGGTAAACCAACAATTTAACCGGCGTTGTTCGAAATTTTTATTTGCCAGGGGGAGAGAGGTTTTCAATTTCCGGCCAACCAGCAGCACATCATAACCAGCTT
Source organism: Chitinophagaceae bacterium (assembly GCA_025929635.1). GTDB lineage: Bacteria > Bacteroidota > Bacteroidia > Chitinophagales > Chitinophagaceae > VBAS01. The sequence goes on along the minus strand of JAICPX010000027.1, from coordinate 17,061 downwards.
CGGCCAGTGTGCTGCAAATGCGCTGCATCCGCTGGTCATAATTCAGGTCATTGGTAACAGTAAAAAGTATCCGCTTCACTGTCATCAAATATAAATGAAAAGTCCCGCTCTCGCCTTAGGCGAGACGGGACTATAACATTGTATCAGCAGATTATTGCATTTGCATATCGCCTGTATTCATTCCTTCCCTTTCACCTTTCATATTCTTACGCTTGAACAGATTCGGGTCGAACTTACCAAATCTCCAGTTGAAATTCAGACGCAGGATCTGCGGATCGCGGCGACGGAATACATCCTGGATGAAATAGGGTGACTCTGAGTGAACGTAAGAACGACGTGTCCGTAATATGTCATTCATGTTGAGAGAGATCGTCGCCATTTTGTTCTTAAGGAAATCAAATCTTACTCCCATGTCAACAAAATAATTTGCACGAACATACCCTTGCGAAGAAGAGGAAGGACCAAACATCATACCACCACCAAAGCCCCTGCTTCCACTACCTCCCGGTGGTAAAACGGTCTTAGAGTTATATTCTCCTGACACCTGAACTGAAAAGTTCTTAGGCAACTTAAACGTGTTGTTGATCTTTCCAAACCAGCTTGCAAACTGATCGATCTCCGGTTGAGTTGGATCATCCAGATCTATCTTTGAAGTATAAAGATTCAGGTTCGAAGTCAGATCCCACCACTTGGTTATTTTATTCTTCATGATCATTTCAAGACCTGTTACATAGCTTGCATTTGCATTTGTGTATGTATTCATCACATAGTCTTTTCCGTTTACCGGGCTGGTGAATTTTTCCTGGAAGCCTGTGATCAGGTCATTTGTGTTTTTATAATATAGGGTAGCAAGGAAATTATCTTTATTCTTAAATATTTTTTGATAAGAAACCTCCACCGAATTTGTAAACTCGGGTCTTAGATCGGGGTTACCTTTTCTGATGTTGAGGAAATCAGACGAGTCAGCAAATGGGGTCAATTGGAAGAAGTTCGGGCGATTGATCCTTCTTGTATAATTTAATTGTAACTCCTGGTCTTTTTCCAACTTCTGGCTAAGGAACACACTGGGGAAGAAGCTCAAAGGAAAATCATTGCTGAATGATTCACCGGTCTTTAACAGCTCACCGTCATATCCTGAGCTCTCAACTCGTAAACCCAATTGGTAGCCGAAAGTCTTTAGTTGATTTGAAAATGTTGTATAAGCCGCGAGCACATGATCCTGGCTCTCATAGTCAACCTGCGAAAGAGGTTGAATTATCAATTGACCCGTATTAGGGTTAACGGTATAAAATGCGCTCGTACTTGTTGACTTATTGAATTGTGCTCTTAAACCCATTTCCATCTTTGATTTTTCGGAGATAGGATTTGTAAAGTCTGTTTGCAATACGAGACTTTGCCCGCTACCGGTATTATTCTGTTGTTGTATAAATTTATCGGTGATCGTCGTAGCAGGGTAATTATAAAAGTCAGTTTCAATAAGACTGCTGTTCACATTTTTTCTCTTATTGTACGTGACATCGGCCGTCCAGTCTCTTCCGGCTTTAGGGAAGTTATGTTTAAAGCTTAATTGCGCGCCTCTGAATTTGAAGTCACCGGATACATTTGTCAATCTCTCCGAATAAGATGAAGTCTTTACCGCATAAAGAGAATCAACAAGCAATTTGCTTATGTTCTCGGGGCGAAATTTACCTTGCCCCAGCATGCCACTCACAGAAAGTGTGTTACGATTATTGATAAAATAATCCATACCGCCACGGAAAAATCTGAAACTTCCCTTGCTCTCATTCCTGTCATCCTGGTGAAGGAGGGTGTTGGGCTGATCCAATATATTATATCTCTCTGTAAAACCTGTACCGATCGATTTACGCTGGTTGTAGTTAGCAGCACCAAAGAAGTTTACTTTATTCTGGCGAATATTGAAATCACCACCCATTCCGATTCTTGCTCTTGAATCAATATTGGACCGAATACTCCCGTTATAACCAACTTTTTTGTTCTTCTTTAAAACGATATTTAATATTCCGGATGTACCGCCAGATGCATCATATTTGGCAGAAGGATTCGTAATGATCTCAACCGACTCGATCGCATCTGCGGGGATCTGGTCAAGCTGCATTGTTGTAGGACGCCCGTCAACAAAAATCTGCGGAGCATTATTGCGAAGAGTTACGTTTCCATCAAGATCAACAGAAAGTGATGGGACATTTTTCATCACGTCAACTGCAGTTCCGCCGGCCGCCACCACATCTTTTTCTACATTATAGACTTTTCTGTCGATGCCTAATTGGAACAACGGTTTTGACGCGCTGACAGTAACACCCCCAAGGACCTGTACATCAATTTCCATTTTTATGTTGCCAAGATCTTTATCGATCATATTCAACATCGCACTCATATCGGCGCCTTGTTGCGGCTTTAAGTCAAAACCTACTGTTTGTTCCAGCGGCTTAAAACCGATGGCCGTTATTTTCAACTTTGATTGACCAAAAAGAGGAACATTCTCTAAAGAAAAGTCGCCATTTGCCTTTGTAAGCATACCCGAAATAATCACTTCCTTTCTTGTTTTAGTCACAGAATCGAACCGGGTTTGAACCAATTGAACGGAAGCAGCATCGATCGGCTTACCTGATTGTGACTCCACGATCTTCCCATACATACGGCCATTCATTTGCTGACCATTTCCGGCACCTCCCGGGCGTTGCATCATAGGGTTTTGGGCAAATAAGCAAAAGCTGGTAAGGTTTAATAAAAAAGCGAGAAATAACTTATTCATTATGCGAGTTTTGGAATTAGACGTGGAAAGGTGGATTAACCTTCTCTGACTGTCATTTTTAAATGACAAAAGGTTATTTACATTCTTCAATGGAAATTGCTAAGGATTAAGCATTTGACAAATATCAAGCCGGTAGCAGCTTAGCGATCAGAACCTGTACGAGCCCTATTATAAACCCAATGACGCCTCCGAGGATCTCTACAAACCGAAATTCTTTGCTCATGATTTGATAGAGGATAGCTTCGAGCTTATCAGAAGAAAATGCCGAGACTTTATCCGTAACTATCTTTTCAAGATCAAGCTCTTCTTCCAAATGTCGCGCATAGCTTGTCATGATTTGAGGAAAAAGTGTTTCCAGTTCATGCATAAATACATTCTTTAGGGACCTTCTTGTGTTTTCGCCAATAAACAAACTGAGAATCGGCATTTCTTCACTCAATTTGTCGCGCAGAAAATTATCAACATGGGCTTCGATCAATGGCATTAGTTTTTGGAGGTTTTTCGGATGGGCGATCTTTTCTTCAATATCCTCGTAGGAAAGAAATTCAGCGCTGATCATCTTACCGAGTTTTTCAGCAAACGATCGTTGTCGTTTTGGAAAAATGCCATGAAAAGTAATTCCTAATATCCGTTTGGGTTCCCTTGGATGAAAAAGCATCTTAATTGCGATCCAGTTCGTGAACCAACCAATGAATGCGGAGATGAGTGGGATCAAAATAAACTGCAGCAGCAACAAATAGTTCATTGATAAGTTTAGACAAAGAAATACAAACATGCCATCGGCTCAAAATCTCATTTTGGGCAGACAGGCTAATTATTTATTTTTGCGGTCGCTTAAAATGGTGGTCATAGCTCAGCTGGTTAGAGCATCAGATTGTGGTTCTGAGGGTCGTGGGTTCGAGCCCCATTGGCCACCCAAAAAACCCTGATTAATCAGGGTTTCGTTTTTCATGTATTTCGCGTACATCCTCAAAAGCTACACAGTGGCGACGCCCCCTTATCGTTCACTATCTTGAATCGTTCGAAACCAAGTCAGAGGCCGTAAAACGCGAATTATTTTTTAAAACCATTGATGGATATATTTGGTTGAAACAACAAGAGGTAATTTGACAGATTGTGGTTCTGAGGGTCGTGGGTTCTCCCGAAGGGACTCCTTTGGAGGAGCCCCCATTGGCCACGCCTCCCGGACTCTGCTTTTGCAGAGTCGTTTTATCTGGCAACTGCCTAAGCGTTCTAAATCGTTAAGTTTAAATGTTCAATATTCAATGCTCAATTTTCAACTCTCAACTGGGGATTGTGTGGCTAAATTGCACATTGAGCGTTGTCGTTGAGCATTGAACATTTTTTCCACATTAGTGCTGGTTAAAACGTTGGTTGCCATTTATCCAAAACCTCTGTTAAAAGGACTTATATATAAGAAAAACCGCGATTTTACGTTATTTTTACGAGAATGATAAAGCTGTTTAATTTTATGACAAACGTAAAAAAATTACCTATCGTGGCTATGATGCTGCTGGTTGCGGCCATGTTTTTTGCCGGCTCTGTAAAAACAGAATTTGATCCCCCCGGTAAATATGAAAAGATCCTTCACAATGTTACGGATATGCTGAAGGAAGCGCATTATAGCCCCAAGATGATCGATGATAGTTTTTCAAAAAAGATATTTCATAAATATTTTGAAGTACTTGATCCCAACAAAAATATTTTCTTAAAAGGAGATATTGACGCACTGAGAAAATACGAGTTCAGGATCGATGATGAAATGAAAGGTGCTGATGTTGAATTTTTCAAAGCGGCAGGCCAGCTCTTTAATAAGAGAATGGAAGAAGCCGCGTTGATGTATAAGGATATTTTGAGCAAGCCGTTCAGTTATTTAATCGATGAATCTTTCCAGGGTGATCCTGATAAAATAAAATTTGCAGCCTCAGACGCAGAAAAAAAAGAAAGCTGGAGAAAGTGGTTAAAATATCAATCACTCGACCGGTACGTTGATCTTATTGATACCAGGGATAAGAATAAAGATCGCCCGGATTTCAAAGTAAAGCCTGATGAGGAACTGGAAGTAGAAGCAAGGGAAAAAGTAAGCAAGGTATTGGACAGGACGTTTGAAAGATATCGTTTCAAGTTTACCGAAGATGATAAGTTCAATTTGTTTGTAAGCATTATTACAAATGCAATGGATCCTCACACCGAGTTCTTCCCCCCGGTTGACAAAAGATATTTTGACGAGCAAATGAGTGGTCGCTTTTTTGGCATTGGTGCATCGCTGGTTTATGATGAAGGCAATATCAAAATAAATACCTTGATCGCCGGCAGCCCGGCATGGAAAAGTGGGGAAGTGCAGGTTGGTGATATTATTTTGAAAGTTGGACAGGATAAAGAGGAGCCCACTGAACTCACAGGATATGTTGTTGAAGATGCTGTTAAGCTTATCCGTGGCAAAAAAGGAACGCCTGTAAAACTGACCTTGAAAAAGCAGGATGGTACAGTAAAAGTGGTTACACTGGTTCGCGATGAGATCGTCCAGGACGAATCATTTGCGCGCAGCGCCATCATAAATAACGGAGGTTCAAGGATCGGTTATATTTATCTTCCTGAATTCTATGCGGACTTTGACAGGCCCAATGGTGCCCGTTGCTATATCGATGTTGCCAAAGAGATCGTGAAATTAAAAGAAGATAAAGTAGATGGCATAGTAATGGACCTTAGAAACAATGGCGGTGGTTCCTTGTATGACGTAGTTCAAATGGTTGGTTTATTCATCGATAAAGGACCTATAGTACAGGTAAAAGACCGTGATGGAAAACCAAATATTCTTGAGGACAAGAATCGCGAAGTATTGTATGATGGCCCGTTGACCGTGATGGTAAATGAATTCAGTGCCTCTGCTTCTGAGATCTTTGCTGCGGCAATACAGGATTATGGTCGTGGCGTCGTAATCGGAAGTACTTCCACGTACGGTAAAGGAACTGTACAGCGCAACCTTGGTCTTGATCCGGAATCAGGGTTCTTAAATTCTAACTCAGACCTGGGAACAATTAAATTAACGCTTCAGAAATTCTATAGGGTCAATGGTGGATCAACTCAGTTAAGAGGTGTTGCGCCTGATATTGTTTTACCGGATAATTATGAGTATTTGAAATTCCGTGAAAAAGATGACCCGGATGCCTTGCCATGGGATGAGATCAAAAAGGCCCCGATCAATACATGGAGGTCTGGTTATGAGCTGGCAACTATTCAAAAACTAAGTGACACTAGATTGCAGACCAATGTTGCTTTTAAAATGATAAAAGAGAATACCGATTGGCTGGCCAAACAAAACGACAGGGAGTATTCATTGAATTTTGAAAAATACCAGAAAGAAAGAAAGGCGATAAGCGCGACGATCAAGCAGATCGAGTTATTGAAAAAACTGGAAAATGAAATGGATGTGATTTCCCTTCCGCAGGATGCAAACAGGTTTAGCTATGATAAAGGAAAACAAGATCGTTTCGATCAGTGGATAAAGAACCTGAGTAAGGATATTTACATCGACCAGGCAGCTAAAGTAACCGCTGACATGGTGGTTCAAAGAAACCTGGTGCAGAATAAGCAACAGACCGAAGCAAAGCAACCATTCTAAGAAATAATCAAACATAAAAAACAACCCCGGGTGCTTGCTTACCCGGGGTTCTTTCTTTTCTGGCTGTACCCATGTTTCTGTTTTCACTATTTGGTTTAGTTTTTACCACCTAGTCAAATAAAAACACCCGGCGTTAGTTACAAATATCTTTCCTTTATTATTCCGCAATGATGATTTACATGCCCGGCAACGACGTAGCCAATTCCCAATACATAGATCGGGCTTTCACTGGCGATCCCGGAAGATTCCAGCTGTTCATTATCAAAAGATGCAAACATAGCCTCTGAGGCTCGTCTTAACGCTGCAAACTCCTCAACAATATCATTCCAGCTTCTTTTATGTGCCTTTGCCGTTTGCGCAAAAAGATTTTCATCAAAGCCGGGGAGGGGAGTGTCATCTTTTCTTGCAAAACGAAGGGCCCTGTAGGTAAATACCCTTTCACCATCGAGCATATGTTGTACAACTTCTTTTATTGTCCATTTACCATCGGCATACCGATAGTCGTGCTTATCAACAGGAATTGTTGTTAGAAGCTCAAATAGAGTTTTGGTGCTGCTTTTCAAAGCGGGCATGAGATCATCTTCTTTTACTTTATTGATATAACCGTGAAAGAATTCAGGAACTCGGGATAGATCGGGGCGAGGCATAATTGAAGCGTTTAAAGGTTTTACCGAAGGCACTCCTTCGGAGAAAATGTTTAAAGGTTTAAAGGTAAAGATGGGCAAGGTTCACGATCAATTATTTTTTCACCTTTTTCCGCAGATTATGGGCATGGGAAATCAGTTCCTGACCAACGGCTGCATTCGCTTCGACCGAAAGATCAACTTCCGTCATCTCATTATTCATCAGGCGAATCATCCTTTCTTTATGAAAGTAATACCTCGCTTCTCTTATTACAGTCTTCGAGCAATCAAATATTACAGTATCATTATATTCCTGCGCCCATTTTTTATCCCAATAGATCGGCCGGTTATAGGTGTAATGCTTTTCAAAAACAAATAACAATAGACCGTCATCAAAGTAATACTCAATTTCAGCTTTTCCTGTTTCACCAAAATAAATAGCTTCAATATGCTTTAACTCTTTCTTATTGTAGTAACCTGTGATTTGACCTCCTTCGGTTGATTCTTCCATTTCCTCCCTAAAAACCGTATCATAACTTTTCAAACTGCTGCGGATCGCCTGATATTTTTTACGAATATCCTTAATTAGCGAGTCAGTGGATTGGGCGTAGGAAGAATAGTGTCCGGATAAAACAGCAAATAATATGAGCGGTAAGATGTTGTACATGCGGGGAGATCAGTGAAGGTTAAGCCGGCTGATTTTCTTTTTCCAAATATTTTTCTTTTAAAATAGCCAGGTGATGTTCACAATGCCCGATAATTATATAGCCAATGCCAAGCACATACATTGAAACATTACTCGCTGTTCCTGATGATTCCAGTTGTTCATCATCAAAAGACCCGAACATTAACTCTGTGGCTTTTCTGAGAGAAGTGAACTCCTCAACCAAATCATCCCAATTTCTTTTATCGGCTTTTGCGTTGATTGAAAAAACTTTTTCATCAAAACCGGGCAAATTGGTTTCGTCTTTTCTTGCAAAACGCAAAGCCCGGTAAGTAAATACCCTTTCTATGTCAATAATATGCTGAAGGACTTCTTTGATCATCCATTTTCCTTCGGCATAGCGATGATACTGTTTGTCGGGCGGGATCATTCTTAGCAGAGAGAGGAATGATGATGTGTTGTTTCTTAAAGCACTCATCACGTCATCTCCTTTTGCCTGGTTAATGTATTTGTGATAATACTCCGGCATGCGGTTGAGATCGGGGCGAGGCATAAATTCAGGTATTAATTAAGAATTAATAGTTCAGCGTTCAGTGTACAAAGATCGGCAGAGATGATCAAACAAAAACCTCTGCCCCGATTAAGCCCGGGCAGAGGTTCTTATAATAATTTATTTAAATATCAGAACGGTTTTAACTGTTTACCAGTCCCCCTTTCACCTTTTAACGTAGCCGCCAGCTTTAATGCTTCGTAAGCATTTATCACGCCACCGGTTTTTGAAATATCTGAGAGTTTTACTTTTCGGTCAGATGCGGGAACATTTACGTCGACATTGGGGATTACAACGGATTTTTCGATCACATATTTTACCTGCTCCGCGCTAAGGTTAGGATAATATTCAAGTATCAGCGCTGCCAGACCCGCCACAACGGGAGAGGCCATACTGGTTCCCTGCAAATTCTGATAGGTATTACCACCGGGAATTGTTGAATAGATCTTCATCCCCGGAGCGAACACATCCACTTCGTCTTTTCCATAATTGGAAAACCCTGCGGTTAATGAATGATACTCGGTTCCATCGGGCAGCATCTGGTCGATCGTAAGATCGGAGCTTGCTCCGACAGTTATCCAGTTACTTGCTTTTTGCTTATTTGACTGGTTAACCGCATTGGGGAAATTCCATAATGTATCGATGTTCTTATGATCATTACCTGCTGCGTGAACGAGCAAAACATCTTTTGATTTGGCATATTCAACAGCTTCATCCACCCATTTCTTCTCGGGCGAAAAGCTTTTACCAAAACTCATGTTGATCACTTTAGCGCCATTATCTACTGCGTAACGGATCGCTAACGCAATATCTTTATCATGCTCATCACCATCAGGCACGGCACGGATCATCATGATCTTAACATTGTCGGCGATTCCATCCATTCCTTTTTTATTATTTCTTTTGGCACCAATGATACCGGCAACATGTGTCCCATGATGTGCAGACTGGTTGTCGACATACACATTATTGTTACCATAGAAACGATCATTGATGTCATTGTAATCATCTTTTACAATTTCTGCACGATAATTCTTAGGAGCAAATGATTTTGCATCTGCCTTACGCTGCTCCTGGTCAATGTATGCTTTGAATTGTTCAAGGATATCTTTGGTTGTCAGGTCAAGCATATTATTTTCTGACATAAAACCATACAATGCAGTTTTTGCATTGATGGCATTAAAATCCTTGAAGTCCGCCTTCTCCAATTCTTTGCCTGTAAATTCTTTTTTACCCATTGCTACCTGCAAAATGCTGTCATACGTGGAAAGCGTCTTATAACCATTTTTCAGCCTTTTTATATCAACCGGAGGTCCATCTGAATCATCATTGATCTCTGCTTTTGCTTTGCTCCACATTTCATATACCTGGGCTTCTTCTTTAGATAGGGTCGAAGGGTCGATCTCTTTTCCTTCATATTTGTCTTTGTACTTATGATAAACCCTGTCTCTTTCATATGAATCAACCGTTACATTCTTTCCGTCTTTCCCACCGATAAAATTCCATCCGTAAATATCATCAACATAGCCATTCTTATCGTCGTCAACCCCATTGCCGGGAATTTCTTTTGGATTACGCCATAACACCTCTTTGAGATCTTCATGGAGAGTATCAACGCCCGAATCGATCACTGCTACGATTACTGTTTGGCTCTTTTTTCCTTTTACAAGTTTGTAAGCCTGGTCAAGACTGATGCCATATGCACCCGTCTCTTTATGATCTTTTAAATGCCAGCCATTGGGTACAGGTTCTTTGGCACTCGTTTGAGCAAACACGGATCCACTAACAAAGGACATTGCCACTGCTAATACAAATCCCGTTAAGATTCTATTCATTTTTTGATTGATTTTAAATACAAAGATTAAAAAGGGATAAAATTTTACGAAACCATCCATACAATTTTAGCGTTTCATCTCAACAGATGAGCATTCTATGACAATAACAGAGCCAAAAGAAAACCTCCCGGTTGCACGGGAGGTTTTCTCAATTAACTAATTATTTCTCAATTTAAGCTCGACTCTTCGGTTAAGGGCTCTTTCAGCCTCGGTCCTGCCGTCATTTATTGGTTTGGTAGGTCCAAAGCCCTGAGAGGTTAACCTTGATGGGTCAACGCCTTTTTTGACAAGGTAATTTTTGACCGCTTCGGCTCTTTCGTTTGAAAGCTTCATGTTCGCATTAAAATCACCGTCATTGCTTGTATGCCCTTCAATATCAAGCATAAGATCCTTTTCTCCAGATAAGAGTTGTACGATTTCGTCGAGCACTTTTTCAGATGCCGGTAAGAGATCTGCTTTCGCAAAAGTAAACTGGATCCGACGGGCAGCATATTCCACTTTCTGTACAATCTCTTTTTTGATCTCCGGGCAACCATTGTTCTCTTTTAATCCCGGTTCATTTACACACCTGTCTTCCTCATCATTTACACCATCACCATCTGAGTCAGGAACAGGACAGCCATTGTACCGGCCGACCCCGGGAACTGTCGGGCATTTATCTTCCTCATCATTAATAGCGTCTTTATCAGTATCCGGAATCGGGCATCCTTCGTATTTCGCAATGCCGGGGATTGTAACGCATTTATCCTTATCATCCGTAATACCATCACGATCGGTATCTAATAAAGGACAACCGTTGTTTGAAGCCAATCCATTTTCATTCGGACATTTATCATCTTTATTGGCAATGCCATCGCCATCATTATCGGGACAACCCATTGTAACTATCGGGCCCGGTTCAGATACACAAAGATCATCCTTATCCAGTGTGCCATCTTTGTCGGTGTCTTTGGGTGTATCATCAAGAGGAATTGGGCGTCCCAGAAAAATCCCAAGTGTAGCACCAATAACCTGGTTTTTAAAACTTCCGTCATAAGTTGCCTTGTACATATCAGTAAGGCCGCGACTATAATTTCCTGCAATAAAAAAACCTCCAAACTCAATACCTGCTGTACCATTTACACCGAGGTCAAATGTCTTATATTTTTCGGGAGCATTGCCGACGGGCAGATCTTTGTTCTCTTCAGTTTCGTACTTGCCGGATTTTAAATAAGTTTCTGTTTTTTCCATCCCGTTATAGAAAAAAGAAATATAGGGGCCACCTCCTAAAAACAATTTTGTTCTTCCGCCTAATGGAAATTTATAAACAAGATTCAATGGGATGTCAACATAATTGATGAATTGCTTTTGATCAATGCTGAAGTGGTCATAGATCGTGGTATCGTAGGTGCTGAAAAACTTTCTTCCTTTGTTATGAAACATCACACCCGGCTGAGCATAAAACTTTGAGTTCGTTCCGAGTTGCAGATCGGCGATAAAACCAAAATGTGCTCCCGTTCGTCCGCTATAATTACTGGCAGGCCAGTCAGGCAAACTATTCGTTTCATTAATGGTTGAAGTATGTCCGCCACCGGCAAGCGCAATTCTAAGCTGGGCAAATGAGAGTTGTGAGGTAATAAGCAGAATTACTGCAAAAAGTAAATGTTTTTTCATCGGATGATTTTTCTGAGATATTGATTGATATTCAACGTACAAAGGTTGAAATTATTTCGCAGAAGTCATAGTCTTTTGGGCGGCATATTAACCAGTTCGTAATGGTTTTATGGACATATGGCTAATTTGTTGGCTAGTAAGTAAAAACTCTTAATGAATGAATAGCCTTCAACAATTTATCCATTAAACAATTAATCCATCGTTAGATATCAAACTTTATTCCCTGGGCCAGCGGGAGACTATTGCTGAAATTGATGGTATTTGTTTGCCGACGCATATAATTTTTCCAGGCATCGCTACCACTTTCACGACCACCACCAGTTTCCTTTTCCCCGCCAAAAGCACCGCCGATCTCAGCGCCGCTGGTACCGATATTTACATTGGCAATCCCACAATCACTACCGGCGGCAGAAAGGAATTGTTCGGCCTCACGAAGATTCAGCGTCATGATCGCCGATGACAGTCCCTGTGGCACTCCATTTTGGATATCGATCGCATCATCAACAGTTTTATATTGTAACAGGTAGAGAATGGGGGCAAAGGTTTCGTGTTGCACAATTTTGTGTCCGGGTTTTACTTCAGCAATACATGGCTTGACATAACAGCCGCTTTCAAAACCGTCGCCTTTCAACACTCCACCCTCAACAATAAACTTCCCGCCTTCTTTTCTACATTCGTCAATTGCCGACTCATACATCTTCACGGCGTCTTTATCGATCAAGGGACCTACATGATTGGTTTCATCCAGGGGATTTCCAATTCGCAATTGAGAATAAGCTGCAACTAGTTTTTGTTTTACAGCATCATAAACATCTTCGTTAATGATCAATCGTCTTGTTGTGGTACATCTCTGCCCGGCAGTTCCGACAGCGCCAAACAAAGCGCCACGAATTGCCATATCGATGTCTGCATTTTTTGAAATGATAATGGCATTGTTACCACCAAGTTCTAACAATGCCCGTCCTAATCTTGCACCAACGGCCGCGCCAACCGCTTTGCCCATTCGCGTCGAACCCGTTGCCGACACAAGAGGAATTCTTGTATCATTTGCCATCCATTCTCCAACATCACGTCCTCCCGCAATCAAACAACAGACACCTTCAGGTACGTTATTCTTCGCAAAAACTTCAGCAATTATATGCTGGCAAGCGATGCCGCAAAGCGGAGTTTTTTCCGAAGGTTTCCAAACGCAAACATCACCACAAACCAATGCAAGCATGCTATTCCAGCTCCAAACAGCTACGGGAAAATTGAAAGCAGAAATAATTCCGACAATACCGAGCGGGTGCCACTGTTCATACATGCGGTGGCCCGGGCGTTCACTATGCATGCTTAATCCATAAAGTTGTCTTGATAAACCAACTGCAAAATCACAGATATCGATCATCTCCTGTACCTCACCATAACCTTCCTGCAAACTTTTACCCATTTCATAAGAAACAAGTTTGCCAAGAGGCTCTTTATATTTTCTTAATGCTTCGCCGACCTGTCTTACAATTTCGCCACGTTGTGGGGCAGGTTTTGATCTCCATTCTTTGAATGCAACCTCTGCAGTTTGAATTACTTTTTCATAACTGTCTTTGTCGGCAGCAGTAACCGAACCGATAAGTTTTCCATCAACAGGGGAGAAGGAGTCGATCTTTGCCCCTTTAGAATTTATCCATTTTGAACCGGTAGAACAACCTTGATTTTGAGAATTTACTTTGAGAATTTTCAAAATATCCTGCATAGTTTTCAATTGAGGCCGCAAGATACGAACAAACTAAAGTTTTGAAATGATCAGTATTGTTCATTTTCATTCGGGAATGATTTCCCTTTTACATCGCTGATGTATTGCTGAACTGCCCGGGTCACCTGCTCATTAAGATTTAAATATTGGCGAAGAAAACGCGGTCTGAATTCTGTGTTGATGCCGAGCATGTCATGCATTACTAAAACTTGTCCGTCACAATGCATTCCTGCCCCAATACCTATGGTGGGTATATGCAGGCTTTCCGTCACTTCTTTTGCAAGCTCAGCCGGAATTTTTTCAAGTACCACTCCAAAGCATCCTGCTTTTTCGAGAAGCTTTGCATCACGGCGAAGTTTGTTTGCTTCATCGGCTTCTTTGGCACGAACGGTATACGTTCCGAATTTATAGATCGATTGAGGTGTCAAACCTAAATGTCCCATTACCGGAATTCCCGCAGAAACAATTCTTTTTACAGAATCAATGACTTCTTCACCGCCTTCTATTTTTATTGAATGAGCCCCTGTTTCTTTCATGATACGGATAGCCGAAGCCAGGGCTATATCAGAATTGGATTGATAAGAACCAAAAGGAAGGTCAACGACAACCAGGCAACGATCAACTCCGCGGATCACAGCAGAAGCATGATAGATCATTTGATCGATCGTGATCGGAAGAGTTGTTTCATGGCCGGCGATCACGTTAGATGCGGAGTCTCCAACCAGTACAATATCGATACCTGCATTATCAATGATCCTGGCAAATGAAAAATCATAAGCTGTTAACATGCTGATCTTTTCGCCAGCCGCTTTCATCTTTTGCAGCGTGTTGGTCGTAACCTTTTTTACTTCCTTGATCTCTTTATTAGCCATAAACCGGGATTGACAGGATTGAAACGATTTTGGCGGAAAAGTTATGCTTATTTTTCAGAATTCATTTATCGCTAAATTTATATGTCGCTAATTCCTCCCAATCCGTCAAATCATGTCAATCCTGGTTTTTAACTTCCTCATACAAAGTATGTATCAGTCCGTCGGCCAGGCCAATTTTCGGAACATAGATCTCTTCAGTATCGGCCCAGCGCATTACATTGATATAGATCAGGAGTGCAGGAACCATAACATCCGCCCGGTCTTCACGCAAATGATAAAGGGTCATTCGCTGGCTAACGGATAAATTACTGAATTCCTTATAATAATCACGAAGCAGGTCAAGACTTAGCGGCTTTCCTTCTTTCCTTTTGGAAAGTGAAAATATCTTATTGATATTTCCACCGGACCCGATTGCCGTTACATGATGATAGCCTTTTGTTCTTTCTTTGATGAATTCCTTCATTTCGTCCCAAAGTGACTCGTTCACCTGGTTTTTCAGCATACGAATAGTTCCGATGTTAAAGGATTCTTTGAAAACAAGTTTACCATCGCTGAAAAATGTGAGCTCTGTACTACCGCCCCCAACATCTATGTATAAGTAAGATTCATCTTTGGTCATATTTTCGGCGATATGATTCTCATAGATCAATGAAGCCTCTTCCTGTCCCGAAATGATCTTTATTTCAATGCCGGTTTCTGCTTTTACTTTTTTGATAATATCAGCGCCGTTGGTAGCATCCCGCATGGCAGAGGTCGCACATGCTTTTACATGTTTTACTTCATACACTTCAAGCAACAGTTTATAACTCTTTAAGGTTTTTATGATCTTTTCAACTTTAACAGGAGGGATCCGCCCCTGGTCAAAAACTTCAAAGCCCAATCGAAGTGGTGCACGAACGAGTGCGGTTTTGATAAATTCGGGATTACCCTGTGGTCCATTTACTACATCAGATATAAGAAGACGAGCTGCATTACTTCCAATATCAATTGCTGCTAACCTCAACGTTTACGGGTATTTGGGTTTTTTTGTAAAGATATTTGTAGGTTTCGACCTGGCTGCGGACCTTTTTTCTACCGGTGTTAATATAGTCATTGCTTAATTCATTATTGAGTCGCCTGGCCTTTACATTATCGTTGAGTTGTATATCAAGAATGTCTTTTATTTCCTGTTTTATCTGCTCATCGGTTATCAGGCAGCTGGCTTCAACACGGTGATCAAGATTCCTTACCATCCAGTCGGCTGAAGATATATAAAGTTTTTCTTTACCATTGTTATGAAATACCCACACCCTGGCATGTTCCAGGTATTCGTCAACAATGCTGATCGCATTCACCGGTTTTGTATACTTTTTGCTTTCCGATCTCATGCAAAAGATCCCACGAACAACCAAATTCAACTCCACACCCACTTTAGCGGCTTCATTCAACTTCATGATCAGTGATTCGTCAGAAAGTGAATTCATCTTAAGGGTAATGGCTGCAGGCTTTTCATTTTTTGCGTTCTTAATTTCCGTTTCAATATGATCAAATATTTTTTTACGCAACATTTCAGGACTTGGAATTACCACGGAACATTCCTTCAGGTATTGTGTGCCAAGTCGTGGTGTTTCCAGGAAATTAAAGATCCTGTTTATATCAGCCATGATATCTTTATTGCTTGTAAGCAAACAATGATCAGCATAAATTTTTGCGGTACGTTCGTTCAGGTTGCCGGTGCTTACAAAACCATATTGGGTGGTTTTATCATGCACCCTTTTTTTTATCAGGCAAATTTTTGCATGCACCTTCATATCCGGCATGCCCAATAAAACTCTTACGCCTTCTTCTTCGAGACGTTCTTTCCATTCCAGGTTGGCTTCTTCATCAAACCGTGCTCTCAATTCAAGTAATACGGTTACCTGCTTATCATTACGAACTGCATTGATCAATGCATTCATGATCTTTGATTGGGGTGCCAGGCGATACCCTGTAACTTTTATCGTAGTGACGTCTGGGTCAATGGCTGCTTCACGTAACAGGTCAATTACGGGATCGAACGAATGATATGGAAAATGAAGCATGATATCCTTTTTCATGATCACATCGGTCACTCGTTCTTCCCGCAGATCGAAATGAAGAAATGGTTTACGTCGTTGACTTTTTGCTTTGAAAATGTGTTCAGGGAATTCCATAAAGTCGCGGAAATTGTGGATACGACCGCCAGGGATCAGGTTGTCCCGTTTGGTAAGATTCAATCTCCGGATCAAATACTCAAGCATACCAGGATCCATTTCACGATCATAGACAAATCGCACTGGTTTTCCCTTTTTCCTGTTCTTTAGGGCTTTTTCAAGCTTTTGAATGATCGAAGTATGAATGTCATTATCGATATCGATCTCAGCATCTCTTGTTACTTTGAAAATATAAGACGAGTATTGATCATAACCGAAATATGAAAATATTTCAGGAAGATTGAAACGGATAACGTCCTCAAGTAAAATGATATGATGTTCATCGGGTCGGGGAGAAGGCAACAAAATGAAACGGTTCAATGTTGCCGGTATTTCTATCAGGGCATATTTCCTTTTCAGCGCACTTTCCTTTTTCCACATCACCACTGCCAGGTAGATCGATTTGTCACGAAGGGAAGGAAAGTTCGGAATGCTCTCGATCATTAGGGGAATGATATTCGTACTCACTTCATCTTCGTAATACCTGGTCACAAAATCCTGCTGTTCACGGTTCAATTCATTTTCTTTTA
>JAICPX010000008.1 GCA_025929635.1 Chitinophagaceae bacterium | reverse complement strand
CTTCTCTCACCATTAGCATGATACAACGCAGTGGACATGAATATTCCGTTTCCAAAAGTTGCCGCCCAATCGCCGCGGTATTTACTCCAGCTGATGTTGGAGGCATTAGGATAATCTTTTTGAAACGAAGACCTGACCCTGGCAGGTTGATTTTTTGATGGCTGCGGACCCTTGCCACTGTTACCGCTGGTACCCTCCCATATTTTTTTACTGTGCTCATCGTTTACTCTTTTTTCTTTTGCTATTTGTTCTGTGCTCTTCTGGTTGATTGATTTCTCATTCTTTGATTTATCTTTTCCCTTCCCTTTATCGCTTTTGTTTGCCTGAGCAATTATTGTCAGGCTAAAGACAGAACCAGTGATCAGTAACAAAAACTTTTTCATGATTTTTTTTTAGAACCTGAAACCTAAAGAGAAACCAAAGCCTGTGTTTTTGGCTGATGTTTTATCATCGGGAGCTCCTTCGTATTCAGGATTGATTTTAGTAAGGCCCAACTGGGTATTTAATTGAAAAGATACCCTGTTGGCGAATTCATAGCCTGCCAGTAAATTGGCACCGGCTTCCAATGGCCTGAGATAAACAACATCGTCAGGATCCGTATTCATTACTTTATTCTTAAATCTTATATCAGAGTCCAGGCTTGATCCGCCTCCTTTGTATGTTGCCTTGCCACTTATACCCAGCGCCACGTAGGGCCCAAAGCCGAGCAACAAATGTCCCGTTCCCAGCAAGGGTTTATACAGGAAATTAAGAGGAAGTTCCAGGTAAGAAATTTTCATCCTTCCGTTGATGGTTTCCCCAAGAATAATCTCTTCACTTTTTGCTCCTTTTATTATGTACAGTAATCCGGGTTGAAAATAAAAATCAACTCCAACCGGGATCTCTGCATTGATGCCGATATTAAAGCCGGTTAAAATATCGTTTTCGAGTTTTTCGCCATTTTCATCTTTGCCATTGATATTCTGAAAATTCACCCCGGCACGAAGACCAAAACTTGTATTGCCACGAAGATCTACTTTTTGCTGTGCCTGCATAAACATCGTAACTAATACAATCATCGTAATTAAACCGATTCTTTTTTTCATTTTCTTGTTTTATTATATCCAATAATTTTGTTATTGATCTGCTATTTATATTGTCGTTGAGAGCTAATACTCCCCGTATGATCATTCTCCATTTTTTTCTGCTTCTTTAGCCGCGTCTGCTTTCATTTTCTCATTAGCAGAAATAAGGAACTCTACCCTCCGATTTTGTGTCTGGCCTTCTTCAGTGCTGTTGCTATATTTTGGCATGGTCTCACCAAATCCGTTAATGCTAAGTCGTGATGCGGTGATCGATTTTCCGGACAAGTAATAGGAAACAGCAGCAGCTCTTCGTTCAGATAATGCCTCGTTATACCTGGTAGTTCCTTTGCTGTCTGTATGCCCCTGCACTTCGATATCTGTATCCGGATATTTTTGAAGGATGACGACCAATTTATCCAGGTTTGCCCGCGCAGCTGATGTAAGATTGGATTGATCGAAGCCAAACAGTATCTGGCTCTTGAATTCAATTACAATACCTTCTCCCACTCTTACTACTTCAGCATCGGGAACTTCTTTTTTAATTTCTTCTGCCTGCTTATCCATCTGGCGCCCGATAATGGCGCCGGTTACTCCGCCGACCGTGGCCCCGATAATAGCGCCAAGGGCAGTGTTGCCGGCAGCTTTACCAATAACTGCACCTGCAGCGGCACCACCGGCAGTACCGATGACTGCACCTTTTTGTGATTTGTTCATCGTTTTACAGCCAGCAAAAAAAATGGCAGCTATTGAAAGACCGGTAAGTAAAAGTTTTATTTTTTTCATTATACTTATTTTAATTGTGAATGTCCAGGTACGATCAGGCTTTTTATTCCCAATACTTTCTTGTTAAGCGGAAACTTTATTTAACCCGGCCTGTAAAGATGACTGTAATAAAAACGATAACTGTTACACAACAATGTCAATATGTTACATCATTCACACATAGTGCTAAGCAATGGTGCACAGGCTTATCACGGGGCATGAAATCCGGGAATGTGTGAATTATGTAACATTTTGGAATAATCATATAATGAATGGATAATTGAAGCTTCGCATCTTTATTCTGTTAATGAATTCTACTATAATGTTTCAACATACTTAAGTCAACAGGCAAATGTTAGAACGATGACGACAAATTGAGATCATTGGAAATAAATAAGACCCGAAGAGAACAGTTGAGATACCAATATACGTCGTTATGTGGCACCCTTCCTGAAAGCGATTAAACTACCTGAGCCCTATGCTCCGAACCATTAATGCCCCAGTCATTATGTTTAACCACCCTGACAATAATCAGGGTGGTTTTCTACTTTGATGGCCCGCTCGGTTTCTATAATGTATGAATGATGTAACTTTTTTCTAAAGCTATGTAACATTTGAAGGCATAGAACTTCTCATCTTTGTATTCATCACTCTAAAACTATTTTATCTCTTCTTTCGGCTTTATTAGTACTGATTGATGCAAGCGTCCTGCTGTTGCTTTTGAATTCCTCCCTACCTGTTATATACTAATGTCCACAATAATGGCAATATAACGGTTGTTATCGGTGTTCATTTGGCTGCTGCACTCGTTTGGTTGCTCTGTGAAAAAAAACTGCGAAAATGAAGCTCTTTGCTAATGCCAGGTTCATCGTTGCTGTTGATTTAGCAACCAGTTTGCTGGCTTTCTCAATTATTCTTTTATATAATTATCATGGCTGATCAGACATTAAAAAATGAAACATTGACAATACCCCCGATATTCATCGGCGTATGCCTTGTCTCATTTGCGGTGCTTATAATCGTATATATCATAATTATTTTTAGTAAAAAGGCAGGCAGTTAGTATTCAGGTGGATCCACCTGAATACAATTAACAGATGAATCATATAATTTACGCACAGAGCGGGGAAACATTAGAAAATCAAAATCACATGCGTCGTATTGGTAAAAATATCAGGATCACAATAAACAGGCTTACCGTCAGCTATAATGATTATGGCCCGGAAAATGCCCCGGTCATTATTTTCATTCACGGCTTCCCGTTTAATAAATCAATGTGGGATGACCAGATGGATCTTTTAAAAGATAATTACCGGGTAATTGCATATGATATCCGTGGTCATGGAAACTCTGATCCCGGTACGGATGATTTCTTTATTGAACTGTTTGTTAACGACCTGCTCCGCTTCATGGACAAGCTAGGCATTGAAAGATCAATCTTGTGTGGCTTATCCCTGGGCGGATACATTGCATTAAGTGCAGTTTTAAAGAAACCCGATCGTTTTGATGGACTTATTTTAAATGATACACAATGTATAGATGATACACCGGAAATAAAAGAAAATCGCTGCACAGCAATCATCCGCATTATGAAGAATGGAGTGGAGTATTATGCTGATGAAATAATAAAGAATCTTTTTGCATCGGAAACTTTCATAAAAAAGAAAGATATAGTGGCTACGGTAAAGGAAATGATCATAGGTACACCGAAGCAATCACTTTGCAACACCCTGCATGCTTTGGCAGAACGTAAAGATACCTGCGACCAGCTGCAGGAAATAAATATCCCGGTGCTTATCATGGTTGGGAAAGAAGATAAAATAACACCAATAGCTGCGGCGCGGCAGATGCATGAGGAAATTCGTGGCTCAATGTTGAAGATCATTCAACATGCCGGCCACATAATCAATCTGGAAAACCCTATCGCATTCGGTAAAAGACTGGTAAAGTTTTTGGAATTAGTTGAGAAAAAACAATTTGTCTAACTAATGCGGATAGTAATTAAATCCTTCCTGCGGAGAGAATTTTTATTCTTATTGAGTCTGATCATGAAAAAGTCAGGCTGGGTTTGACAACAACTTATCTCATTTTCTTAAAGCAATTCCGGTAATTAGAAACCTAGTTCCTTTACCGGGTCCCAAAAGTGTTTTTCGAAATCGATGATCCTGTCATTTTTTACCCTGATGCCTTCTTTCTTTAACTGTTTTTCCATCGAACCCGGCGGAGAAAAATGATGCTTGCCGCTAAGCAGGCCAATGCGGTTAACGACACGATGCGCAGGTACTTTTGGTTTTACTTTTCCTGCGCCATTCATTGCCCAGCCAACCATTCTTGCTGAAAGCCTGGTTCCAAGGCATGTTGCAATGGCGCCATAAGAAGTTACTCTTCCTTTTGGGATTTGTCTTGCTACTTCATAAACCAATTCAAAAAAGCTTTCGTCTTTTTTACCAGAGGGTTTTACTGATTTTAGTCTGGCAGACGATTTTTTTAAAGAAGTCATTTATAAAGATAAATATACAAACATGCCATCGTATTCATGATGATGCGGTTATTTATTAGCCACCACGCTTGTGACCACAGCATCTTTAGCCTTTCTTAAGAAGAACAATTCGCCCTTCGAGGAGGAGAAGTAGGGAGTTCTTTCCTCATCAACAAAAAGCTGCCATTTGATCATCGTATCATTAATGATCTCGATAAGACTTTTAACTGATACCGCGGAATCACCGGCGCCGGTAGAAAAATCAAACCATATTGGTGATTTCGTAAAGTCGATCTTGTAATCAGAGAGCTTTATCTTTTCGCCATTATAACTAAGGGTTATGTTGGTACTATCGATCACTTCAAGCGATGCAGCGTTGTTTTGATCGCTGGCTATTTCCCACCGGCCAACAAGGTCTTTTAAGTTTTTCTGCTGGCTGATTCCCTTGACTGCAAGAAAAGATACAGCCAATACAAAAAGTATTTTTTTCATGGGTCCAAATTTTATAAGATATATTATGCAGACACTATGCCAGTTCAGTTAACCATCACGCCGTTCAATTGTTGGAACAAGACGCCGGTGTTTGATGCGCATAAATCAATTGGATTGCCTGGCCTTTAGTGAAAGAAGTCCTGAACGACGTGGCTCCGGCACATTTTCATAGTTATAAGGACAATGTGTGCACCCCATTCCGCAACAAAAGCCCTTATCAAGATGATATTTTTCAGTAAGCACGATATATCCATCCTTATTTATGTAGAAATCTATACCCTCTATTAGCTCATTTTGCTTCATATTCTTTTAAGAATTCCTGTAGTTCTTTGTCTTTTGTTTTATCGGGCAAGATCTCCGGCAGGCAGAATTTTAAGTAATGAATGCGGTTACTTCCCGCAATATCAAGCGATTCATAGTGTGTTTTGATCTTTAGGTCATCACTGGTACTGTTGTCCTTATAAACATCATCAATATCTTGCTTTAACTTGCAATTATACCATTCGATCACCAGCCTGGTAAACCGGTAGAGGTCCGGGCTATCCGTTTTCAAATGAATCAAACCACCGGGAACGAGTATTTGCTGATATAGTCTTAGGAACTTTGGATGTGTCAGTCTTTTTTTTGATTTGCCCGTTCTTAATTGCGGATCGGGAAAGGTGATCCATATTTCACTTACTTCGTTTGTGTCAAAGTATTCATTCACCCGGTCTATCTGTATTCTTAAGAAAGCAACATTGTGAAGCCGTTGTTGCAATGCTTTCTTGGCACCCACCCAGATCCGGTTCCCCTTCTGGTCAACACCAATAAAATTCTTTTGTGGGTAGAGTTGACCAAGGCCAACTGCATATTCACCTTTTCCGCATGCTAATTCAAGTGTGATGGGGTTATCGTTTTTAAAAAACCGGTTCCACTTTCCCTTTATTCCTTCAGGATATTGCAGTACGTTGGGAAACGTGTTCAACTCGGCAAAGCGGATCAATTTTTTTTGGCCCATGGCGGGCAAAGGTAGCAGAAACAAAAAAGTCCCGACTGTAAACGTCGGGACAAACAATCACATGAGAGAATAAAAGCTGTAGGGGGAGGGTTCGAACCTCCACGGAGAAGTTAGCTAAAAAGCAAAGTTTAGTGGTCAACCCTGGTCGGCCTTACCATTGGTAACGTCGGCTCTACTTTTCGTTTATCCTTTTATCTCCACCCCCGAGACGAGAGGGCATGTCTGCCGGGCTTGCGCCATTTCATCACCCCACAGTATAGATAAGAACTCGTTTTAAAGATCCCGGTAACTACCGGGATTGATAGAACAAAAGTAGGGCGATGAGCCATTTCATTCCAAAATATTCAATGATTATTTTAAAAATTTAGATATTATTCAATTATATTGCGATCGTTTGAAATTATTCAAAAATCATGTATGGAAACAACCACTAAATTAAATCTTGACAAACTCGACCACCAGATCATTCACCACATGATGAACGATTCGAATGTTTCCTATGCTGAGCTTGGAAAAAAATTCTTTGTCTCCGCCGGTACTATTCACGTTCGGATAAAAAAACTCCAGGAAGCCGGTATAGTAAAAGGCACAAGATTCAATGTCGATTTTAAAAAACTTGGTTATGATGTAATAGCATTTATCGGGATTTACCTCAAAGAAAGCTCGATGTATGATGCGGTTGCCAAAGAGCTGCATAAGATGCCTGAAATCGTTCGCCTGAATTACACCACCGGGAATTACAGCATGTTTGCGGAAGTGGTTTGTAAGGATATTGGGGAACTGAAAATGGTATTGCATGATCAGCTTCAGAAAATCAAAGGGATCGAACGAACAGAAACCTTTATTTCACTTGAAGAAAGCTTTAACAGGACCATCAAAATTTCATAAAAGCCCACGCTGCCAGGGCTGCCGATCGATGAAATATTGCTAACTTCGACGTTCATTAAAATGGCCAATATGAAAAGAATCCTTGTAAAGGCATTTGTGGTACCAATGATCGTTTTAGGTATAGCCAGCTGCTCAGATAAAGGCGGTGGCGGAGGAGGAGGTGGTGGCGGCTCTGAGGAGAACCTGGTGGTCACTCTTAACCCGCCAGCAAATTCAGTTCAGCCCGCAGC
Source organism: Chitinophagaceae bacterium (assembly GCA_025929635.1). GTDB lineage: Bacteria > Bacteroidota > Bacteroidia > Chitinophagales > Chitinophagaceae > VBAS01. The sequence continues at coordinate 23,669 of JAICPX010000008.1, read as the reverse complement.
GCCTCAAACGGATTTCCTGTTAACGGTTTCCATCACTTCAGCCATGCCGCCACAAGGAGTAACCATCGAGGTTAAAGCGGCTCAGGAAGGGTCGACATCAAATTTTTATTCACAAACAACATCAGCAACAACGACTCCTACCAATTTTACAATTACTGGAACTCCTGTTGGAGTTGTCTGCGTCGTAACCGTAACAGTGACTTCTAAAACAAAAGCTACAAATACGGTAACATTGTCTTATCGCTATTCACGAAAGTGATCATATAAAACTTATACAATAAATGCGCTGTTTACGACGGCGCATTTGTTTTTTATGCCTTAATAAGTTTGGACTAACTATTTCACAGTTCTTCCCTTCCATTCAAAGCTTCCGAAAGTGCCAAGCCATCCTGCGATAACGGTATAAATAATATGCAGTGGCTGATAAAGAGGAAAGAGTTTTAATAACCTTTGCTTGTTATAGAATTTAGCTACAGGATAAATAAGCACCAGCTCGATTGCTATTTTTCCAATAAGTATTGCAAGAAATGCGATCCAGGTATAAGGTCTCCAAAAACCGACAATTAATAAAGCCAGCAATGCACAGTTAAAAAAATAGACTAAAAATAAAGCGCTGAATATTTTGATATCGTTATAGTCTGTGGCCTTGCTTGCCCAGCGAATTCTCTGGTTAAAAAACTCTTTCCATGTTTTTGCCGGCTGAGTCTTGACAATCGCTTCTCCTGATAACAAGTAAGAAATGTGCCCGGGAAAACGATTCGATATTTTTTGCATCAGCAACATATCATCACCCGAAGCAATGTGATCAATGCCGGTAAATCCGAAAACTTCAAAAAAAGCTTTTCTTTCATAGGCAAGATTGGCACCATTGCACATATTATGTATCCTTTTTTGCACGGAAGCAGCTGTTATTCCCTGCAATACCATGAAATCGAGAGCTTGAAAGGTTTGCAATAGTGTTGGCTTATTTTCGATAACAACCGGGGCAGCAATAAAAACAGCATTTGTTTCTTCTTTGAAGCTTGCAATTGTTCTCAACCAGGCAGGACGAACAATGCAATCTGCATCAGTTATTACAACCAGGTCGCCTGACGCTGCAGCAATACCTGTTTCAATCGCTTTCTTTTTATACGAATTAATATTTTCAAATTGCAGGCTGATAAGTTTCACAAATGAAAAACCGGATGCAATTGCGGCTGTGTTATCATTTGAATGATCGTCAACTACAATTACTTCAAAAAGATCTTTTGGATAGGTTTGCGAATCAATCGAGCGCAAAAGTTCACCAATATTCTCTTCTTCATTCCTGGCAGCAATTACGACAGAGATCCTTAGACGGGGTTCCTGCCCTCCCGGTGAAAAAACTTCCAGTTCATTCCATCCTGATCGGTAGAATAAGATGAGAATGGCATAAGGGATAAAGAGCCCAACGGCTATATAAATGAGGACCATGAAGTGCGCAAATCTAAAGAAACAGTAATAATTCCATGACTTAATGAAGGGGTTGCAAAAATTATGGAATATTTATTTGGGCTTACCATGAGAATTATTAATTTTGAATAGTTGTATAAACAACTATATGTCAAACAACCATTTTAAGAAAGGCGAGCTTTATAGTTTTATTACCGGTAAGGCATCGACCGCGATCGCAAGAAGACTGCAGAAAAAGTTCAATGCCACCGGGTTGAACCTCACTATTGAGCAATGGAGTGTTTTATATCATTTATGGAAACAGGATGGAATCAGTCAACAGGAATTATGTAACGCAACCTTTCGCGATAAACCCAGTATTACAAGATTAGTTGATAATCTTGAAAAGCTGAACATGGTAAAAAGAGTGGCATCGGAAAATGACCGGCGGATAAACAAGATCTACCTGACCAGGCAAGCGCAAAAGTTGCAGGAGCAAACAATGGACCTGGCAGAAGAAACTTTGAATGAGGCACTGAATACAGTTCCACCGGAAAAAATTGAAGTGTGTAAGGAAGTGTTGCAGATAGTGTATGATAATTTAAAATAAGTGAACGGTGAATTATGAATGGTCAATATAAAGGCTCCTATTTGACCATTGACCATTGACAAAATAAATCGAAACATTTAAACTCTAATACTATGAGTACTGAAGTGAAACAAGCAGCGGCATTAAAAGGCGGTGAATGGCTGGTAAAAGAATCTTCACCTTTTGAAGTATTCGCTGCTGAAGATTTTTCAGAAGAACAATTAATGATCCGCGACATGTGCGATCAGTTTTTGGATAAAGAAGTATACCCGATACTTGATCGCATCGATGCATTGGAGCCTGGCCTGATGAAAGGCCTGGTTAGAAAAGCCGGGGAACAAGGTTTACTTTCTGTTTCGTTTCCTGAAGAATACGGAGGATTGGGAAAAGACTTTGTGACATCGACAATAGTCAACGAGTATCTTGGCGCCGGTCATTCATTCTCCGTGGCGATCGCTGCCCATACGGGAATCGGAACATTACCTATCCTGTACTTTGGTACTCCTGAACAAAAACAAAAATATATTCCAAAGCTTATTACCGGGGAATGGGCCGGTGCCTATGGACTGACGGAGCCTGACAGCGGAAGTGATGCCTTAGGGGCAAAGACCTCAGCAAAATTGAGTAACGACGGAAAGCATTATATCATCAATGGACAAAAATGCTGGATCACCAACGGTGGTTTTGCTGAAGTGTACACTGTATTCGCAAAAGTTGATGGGGATAAATTCACTGGCTTTATTGTTGAAAGAGGAACAGAAGGATTTACACAAGGTCCCGAAGAACATAAAATGGGTATCAAAGGTTCTTCAACCGTTCAATTGTATTTCCAGGATTGCAAAGTACCGGTTGAAAATGTACTGGGAGAAATTGGCAAAGGACACAAGATCGCTTTTAATATTTTGAATATCGGGCGTTTGAAACTGGCGGCTGCGGCAATTGGAGGATCAAAAAGAGCAACTACAGATTCTGTTCAATATGCAAAAACCAGGGAGCAATTCAAACAACCCATTGCCAATTTTGGCGCAATCAAGCACAAGCTCGCCGAGATGGCGATAAAGATCTTTGTTGGTGAAAGCGCATTGTATCGTACTGCGAACTGGATCGATAGAAAAGAACACGAATTGCTGGCATCGGGCAAGCCATTCAATGAAGCATTGCTTGGTGGGGCAGAGGAATACGCCATTGAATGTGCCATGCTAAAGGTTTTTGGCAGTGAGGTTTTAGATTTTGTTGTTGACGAAGGGGTCCAGATACATGGTGGCAACGGTTTCAGCGCTGAGTACAATATTTCCAGGGCCTATCGTGACAGTCGTATCAACAGAATTTATGAGGGTACGAACGAGATCAACCGTTTGCTTACTCTTGATATGACGTTGAAGAGAGCGATGCAGGGCAGGATTGACCTGATGGGACCTGCCATGTCTGTTCAAAAAGAATTGATGAGCATTCCTGATTTTGGAGCTGACGACGAAGGAACATTTGTAAAGGAGAAAAAGCTTATTGCTAATCTGAAAAAAGCGATCTTAATGGCAGCCGGCGCCGCGGTACAAAAGCTGATGATGAAGATCGAGAATGAACAGGAAATACTGATGAATCTTGCCGACATGGCGATCGAAACCTTTAACGCCGAAAGCGTTTTATTACGGGTGATGAAAATGACCGATCAAAAGGGAGAGGCGGCCTGTGCACATCATATAGATATCATGAGAACTTATTTATATGATGCAGCTGATCATGTAAACAAATTTGGTAAAGACGCCGTCAACTCTTTTGCCGATGGCGATGAACAAAGAATGATATTAATGGGTTTGAAAAGATTTACAAAAGCAGAACCGTTCAATACAAAAGATTCCAGGAGGCGGATTGCGGATAAAATGATAAATGAAGGACGTTATTGCTTCTAACCCTGATCAATTCAGTTTCCATTGACCGGTTATTCCTTTGGGAGCAGCCGGTTTTTTTTCGTCCGAGAAGAACCGCATCAATTCTTTCCTCGTGAGCAAAAGTTCTTCAAGTTTCCTTTTCCGTTTACTTTCCAGGTATAAACCGACAGATAGCACTCCGCAATAAATTATAGTGATAAAATAGTAGATCAGGAACAGGTTAGGGATATCAGGCAAAGTAAAAACATAGTGCATCAGGTAAATGATAAAGAAACATCCGTACGCAAAAGTTATGGCGGAGGCCATCAGCGCTTTACTCACAAATTTGGTATGGAAAAAACTGCGCTTGACTGTATAAACAAAGAAGTACAGGGCAAAACCAAATACGATAACCAGTCCCGGGCCCATTGTCAGGGTTATTGTTTTTATGGTTATGCCATATAAAGAGATCAATACAATTTCAAATAAGATAAATGCTACCAATAAGATCTTCATCCTTTTTACCTGGACCGATGAGGCTATATGGAACATAAGAAATGAAAGCATCAGGGGCATGTCGGTCAGGTTATTGATTATGCCATAATACCGTTCAATTGTTTTGGGAACACTAACCAAATGTTCCGTCATCAAATTGAAGCCAAAAGCAAGGATACAATAAATAAATAGTGGTAAATACTGTTTATAACGAACCAGCCTTGTAGCCAGGATAATAAATACCGGGGTAAAAAGGGCGATGGTTGATAAAATTCCGATGGCGCTGTGCCAGTTCATAAATATGGTTTTTATAGGATAAGTATAAGGTCACTTATACCCGGACAACAAATAAACGGAAGCAATCGGTCAGTAGTGTAGTAAAATGCTGATTTATAAGAAAATCGAGCAAAAGTGCTTTGTCATCTAGTAATACTACCTGCACACTTATAGGGGTCTTTTATAGAACAAAAAGCAGGAAATACTACTGCTTTTTCTCATGCTTCATTTCTGGTCTTGGAAATCCATCATGACAGGTAAAACAGGTTACAGCCATCTTTTCACCAGCTTTATAGATGATAGTGTAGTTGAAATAATCTTTATTGATATCAGCGGTCATTCTCATCATTTGTCTCGTGATCTCTTTTTCAGGCTTATCATCACTTGCGTAATCAAGATCGTTCTTATTGACCTTACTGTCAGCATGACAAAAATCGCAGGATACATTTAATTGTCGTGAATAAGCATCCATTATCGAGTCAAGATCTGCATTGCTGATATCTTTTGGCAGCACTTTCAGGTTTCTTTCACCATTTCCCGAAGGGGGCCGTGTAGCGGCAATACCAACAAAAACGAATGCGATCAGGATAGAAGAGACCATAATTTTATTTTTCATAAAACGAATTTGAGTTTGAAATGAATATTGGCTACAACTAATACAAGATAATGTACAAATCGCAAGCAGGATATGAAAATTTATGAGATGTAAGTATTGCTTGACTACCTACTGAAATTCACCATAACAGGTTCAAATTCCTGTACCCGCTCTCCCTTTGATCTGCTTCCCGGTAACTTTGAAAAAACTTTAAACCATGTCAATCGTAAAAGATTTTAATGATTATCGTGCCCGAATGAACGAAGTGATTCTAAGCAAGAATAACCTTGTAATGAAACGCCTCTGGAACCTGGACACCAACACTTATGAGGATGGCGCCCTGGACAAAAAGACGAAGGAAATGCTCGGGTTGGTTGCGAGCATGGTATTGCGTTGCGATGATTGCATCAAATATCACCTGGGAAAATGCCATGAATTGGGAATAAACACGGACCAGATGTATGAAATTTTTGCGGTAGCCAATATCGTTGGTGGTACAATAGTGATCCCCCATACCCGCCGGGCGGCCGAATTTTGGGAAGAGTTGAATACAACCCTTCTCAAAAAGAGTCCTTAGGACAATAATCTATATTCAATGTTCAATTTTCAACTTTTTGGAACCTGTTAATTGAGTATTGAGAATTCCTGCCTGCCGGCAGGCAGGGAACTTTGAGCATTGAACATTCGACAACCCTACGTAAATTTGCCGCAATAATATTGGTTATGAGTGAAGCTACCGCCCCCGTCTTAACGGCCAAAGATTTTGCAACCGACCAGGAAGTTCGCTGGTGTCCCGGTTGTGGTGACTATTCGATCCTGGCCCAGGTACAAAAAGTAATGCCCACTTTAGGCATACCCCGTGAAAATGTCGTGATCATTTCAGGCATCGGTTGCAGCAGCAGGTTTCCTTATTACATGAATACATATGGAATGCACTCGATCCATGGACGCGCAACGGCAGTTGCCAGTGGATTGAAAGCGGCAAGACCTGAACTGAGTGTGTGGATCGTAACCGGCGATGGTGACAGCCTGAGTATCGGCGGTAATCATACTATTCATTTATTACGCAGGAATTTTAATGTCAATATTCTTTTGTTCAATAACCAGATCTATGGGTTGACAAAAGGCCAATATTCTCCAACATCGGAAGAAAATAAGATCACAAAATCCACTCCTTACGGCAGCATTGATCATCCGTTCAATCCACTGGCATTAGCAATGGGAGCCGATGCAACTTTTGTTGCAAGGACAATGGACCGTGATCCTAAACATTTGCAGGCAATGTTACTTCGTGCCAATGGTCACAAGGGAGCTTCCTTCCTTGAGATCTATCAGAACTGTAACATCTTTAATGACGGAGCCTTTGAAATATTTACTGAAAAAGGCACAAAAGCTGCCGAGACATTATTCCTTGAGCAAGGTAAGCCGTTGACCTTTGGCGCTAATAGTGAAAAAGGGATCAGGCTTGATGGATTTACGCCAAAAGTGGTGAACCTTGCCGATGGCTACAGCGCCGATGATCTTTGGGTGCACGATGAAAAAGACATTTACAAAGCGCAGATACTTGTGCGCATTTTTGATAACCCAACAAAAGAAGGGCATTTACCAAGACCATTTGGGGTATTTTATCAAACAGATAGAACCTGCTATGAAGATGTAATGGAACAACAAATAAAAGAGGCCAAAGCAAAAAAGGCCGCTGACCTGGATAAGCTGTTAAGAGGAAGCGAAGTGTGGGTGATCAATTAAACGCCTTTTAATTCCCTTTCAGCGTTCTCAAAAACCTTTTTCTTTTTTCTTTCATACCACCAGGCCGGGACAGTTTTTTTCATGACTGTATCGATACTGCGCATGCCGAAGATATTCCAGGCAGCTTTCATCTTACCCGTAAGAGATGGTTGAAGTGCCCGTAAGCTCATAGCAAACCCGCTTTCCAGGTATTCCATATGATGCCACCAACCGGCTGGCATAAACAAGGTATCACCGTGTTCAAGAGTAGCCTCAACACCCTGGGCAAGCTTTAATGCCGGGAATTTTTCATAATCGGGCCCGCCATCCTGCATATAATAGTTGGAGAAATCGGCTAATGATAATACTTCGAAAGGTTTGCGGTAGAGCTTGTACTGTTCGCTGAAAGGAAATAATAATACCCGTTTCCTTCCACCAAACTGGGTATGCAAAATATGTGAGAGATCAATGTCAAAATGCAAATGGGTAATAGAAGTAGCGCCGCCGGTAAAAAGCATTGGGTATTTTTTTATAAAACCTTTCATTAAATGCTCGGGCCAGGTAAAATCATGGATCAGTTGCGGTGCATGATCAAATATGTTAAACAAAAAAATTCGCCAACCTGCAGGTCCCTGGCTGATCATGTCAATGTATTCTCCAAATGTTTTGTAATCGTCAGCCTTGTTTACCGGGGTATAAGCATCACTTTTCACGTTGTTATAAAGCGGCACTCTTTGATCACCTACCAGGTCTTTAAAGTAACTCCAGTTCCATTTTGTGTAAGCAGGCCAATCATGGGAAAGATCGCGGATAACAACCGGCATATTTTTTTCGTAGAACTCAGCTTTGAATTCCTCCGGTGATAACGAATCGACTACCGTTAGTGGCCTGAGCTGCATGCAGTTGAATTTTGACAAAGATATTACTCTGGCCCATACAGGTTGTCAAGTAAACGATAAAATTTATTGATATAGGGCCTTGAATTTTAAGCACTAATGCTTAATTGTTGAAAAGCTCGGGCTGCTCTTGCTGGAAAAGTCGCCAGCTTTTGCGATGGTACTTACACAGGCCATATTCATCAAGAGCGCGGCGGTGTTCAGGGGTTCCATAACCTTTGTTACATGCCCAGTTATAATGGGGAAATTCTTCATGAAGTTTCTTCATGTATTCATCGCGGTAAGTTTTGGCAAGAATGCTTGCGGCAGCGATCGCTGAATAGGTTGCATCGCCCTTTACAATACACTGATGCGGGATCCTTTTGTATTTTCTAAAGTAATTTCCATCGATCAATAATAAACCGGGCTGAACCGTTAACCGGCTTACAGAAACATGCATCGCTTTTACTGAGGCTTGCAGGATATTTATCCTGTCAATTTCCCTATGACTGATACTTGCCACCGCAAAACTGATGGCTTCTTTTTCAATTATAATTCTTAATTCATTTCTTTCTTCCTCTGCCAGTTGTTTTGAGTCATTTAATAAAGGATGAAAAAAATGTTTTGGAAGAATGACGGCGGAAGCAAACACGGGGCCTGCAAAACAACCTCTGCCGGCTTCATCGCAACCGGCCTCAAGCAATTGCTCCTGGAAAAATGGGTTTAGCATTGGATGATACAAATATCGGGGGACAAAAAACAATTTCAATAATGACAGCAGCTAACTTTGCGCCGCGATGTCAGAAATTTTTCCACAACGCTCTTCTTCAATGAAGTCCTTGCGTACAAAACCCGTTGCTGTTTGGCTGCTCATTGGCGTTGGAATGATCATTATTCAGATCTTATTGGGTGGCGTGACAAGGCTAACAGGCTCCGGCCTTTCGATTACTGAATGGGATGTTATCACCGGTACGTTACCGCCAATGAATCAACAGGAATGGATGGTAGAATTCAATAAATATAAGCAGACACCGCAGTTCCTGCTTCTCAATTATGATTTTACACTTGAGGATTTCAAGTTTATTTTTTTCTGGGAATGGTTTCACCGTTTCTGGGCCAGGTTGATCGGAGTTGTATTTGCAATTCCTTTTATCATTTTTCTTTTTCAGAAAAGATTTAAAGACGAAATGATAAAACCCCTGGTCATTCTTTTCCTTTTCGGCTTATTACAGGGAGCGGTAGGTTGGCTAATGGTTGTAAGCGGGTTAACAGGAGATGCTATTTATGTGAAGCCGGCAAGGTTGATGTTGCATTTCCTTTTAGCGATGGGTCTGTTGTGTTATACGTTTTGGTTTGCATTGATGCTGTTGGTCCCGGGGGAAAAGCGAATCATTCACAAGCCATTTAAGAAACTGACATTGGGTATTATTGTGGTTTTGGTTTTTCAACTGGGGTTTGGTGCATTGATGGCCGGTCATAAAGCTGCAACGGCTGCACCTACCTGGCCTGATATCAATGGTGTATTTATTCCCGCTTCTATTTTTTCAAAAGCTGGCTTTTTAGACCTGATTGAAAATAAGATCACCATTCATTTCATCCATCGCTCACTTGCTTATATACTTGTTGTGCTGGTTATTTTATGGACATGGAAGTCTTATCGCATTTATGGAAGCAAACTGTTTACCGGAACCCGCTGGCTGCCCTTGTTGCTTGTGATCTTACAAGTCATTCTTGGCATTTATTCAGTGCTTACCAGTATAAAGATCGTTCCTAATCACTGGGGAATTTTTGAATGGCTTGCAGCATTACACCAGTTAACTGCAATGTTGCTCTTGTTATCTCTAACCTGGATGGCTTATCTTATAAGATCAGATAACACCTAGTTGAATCAATTAAACTGTTGCGTCTTTATCAACCTTTGTTACAAGTAATACAAATTCCGACAGGCCTTATTAAATATGTAACCAGGTCGGTTAAGCCGGCATGTATTCAATTAGGGTTTATTTCAGTTCATCATAGCTCCGCGCTCTTTAGCCACGCCGGGTTTCAAAAAAATAAAAAACTGCCTCACTTGAAATAACCCCCTATTAATACTAATTTTAAGAAAGCTTATTAACCCATTCCTTTACTTATGAAAGCCTGGCTTCGCGGATTTTTTTATTCATTTCCTGTTCAGCTGTTATTTCTGCATCTCAGAAAATACCAGGTGCTTCTTATTTTCTGGTTTATCTTATTCAGCACAATCAATGGAACTTTTATGCGAACTTTTGGCGCTGACTCGTTATATCTTGCGCCGGAGTACCTGGGCAATGTAAACGCATTGGGAGCGGGCATTGTTGGAGTTGCTATCGGGATGTTCATCATGAGCTGGAATATCGCCAGCTTTATATTATTCAGTCGCCACTTCAGGTTTCTTGCTGCCACGACCAACCCATTTTTAAGATACTGTGTAAACAACTTTGTAATACCCCTGGCATTTTTAATTTTTTATTTCATCAAGGCATGGCAGTTCATCAGGTACAAAGAATTAATTCCCACAGCCGAGTATTTGATGTTAGCGGGTGGTTTTTTGCTGGGACTCCTGTTGATCCTTTTTCTTTCCTTTATTTATTTTTTCAGGGCGGACCGCTCCATTTACAGGCGCATGATGCCGGTAATAAATAATCCAAAAGAATATATCAGGCACCTGAGACCAGGTGAACTTCCTCCGTCTGAATCAAAGATCATCAAGGTAGAATGGTATCTCGAAACACCGATGCATGTAAGAAAGACAAGAGATGTATCGCACTATACCCGTGATTTTATCGAGAAAATTTTCAAACGACATCACTTTGCCGCAGTGCTCTCTGTGTTTGCTGCATTTTTGTTTTTAATTGGGATCGGTTTTTTACAGGAGTCGCCGTTCTTTCAAATACCCGCTGCTGCCAGTATCACCATTTTTTTTGCCATATTGATCGGGGTGGCCGGTGCATTTACCTATTTCCTGCAAAGCTGGAGCATTCCTTACCTGCTTGGTTTAATCGTTATCATTAATCTTTTCTATACATGGGATTGGATCGATCCGAGGAATAAGGCTTTTGGTTTGAAATACACAAATAAAGAAGAACGACCGGCCTACAGCAGGGAACATTTATTGGAAATGGCATCGGCAACAAATGTTTCGGCCGATAGTCTGAACATGATCCGCATACTGGAAAACTGGAAAAAGAAACAGGGAGAAGAAAAACCATTGTTTGTAATAATTAATACAAGCGGTGGAGGAAACCGTAGCGCAACTTTTAGCATGAGTATTTTACAACGGCTCGACAGCGTCACAAATAGTGAGCTGATGAAAAGAACCTTTCTCATTACAGGTGCATCAGGTGGCATGATGGGCGCCTCTTATTTTCGTGAATTATACCTGCGCAAACAAAAAGGCGAAAACATTCATTTGCAGAATAAGAAATACATTGATGATATAGCAGACGACCTGTTGAACCCATTATTCTCATCTTTTGTGGCAAGGGATCTTATTTCGCCTTCATTAAAATTTGAAGTAGGCCCCTATGTCTATGTAAAAGACCGTGCTTATGCTTTTGAATCAAAATTAGATCAGAACACAAATGGTTTTTTGAACAAACAACTTAAAGACTATAAGGAGGAGGAAAGAAATGCCACGATACCGCTTGTCTTTTTTAATTCAGTTGTTTCAAGAGATAGCCGCAAAATGATCGTTAGTACCCAGCCAATACGATTTATGATGCGAAGCCGTATCGATTCACTGTCCGTTCCACCCATGGATCCTGATGCTATTGATTTTAGTTCATTTTTTGAAAAACAAGACCCTTTCAATTTGAGAATACTTACCGCTTTGCGAATGAATGCAACCTTCCCGCTTGTATTGCCAAATGTATGGTTGCCGTCCGACCCGGTAATTGATGTAATGGATGCGGGATTGAGAGATAACTATGGACAGGAAACCGCATTACGCTTTCTTGAGTTTTTTAAAGACTGGTTGAAACAAAACACCCGGGGGGTAATGATCATTCAATTAAGAGATCGTCCCGCAGGAGGCTGGGATTATCCCTACGTCACAGAGAATATTGGTGATCATGCCACCAAACCATTTTTAATGCTGCAGCATAACTGGTTTAAGACAATGGAATATTTTCAAAATGACCTGCTGAGCTATTACACGCAACATGCGGAACATCCTGTGGTAAAAATAATATTTCAATATGCTACAGAAAGAAAGGAAGATAAGGCGGCATTGAATTTTCATCTTACGCAACGGGAGAAAAAAAATATAATGAGCTCGCCGGACTTTTTATTCAACAAGGAAAGTTTTGATAAAGTAGCTCTTTTAATCAGTCAGAAAGATACGTTAACTGCTAAGCCGGTTGAATAAGCCTGAAACATTTTTTCTTTATTTCGATCTCAATTGTTCGCGGAGTTTCTGCAGGGTCACCATCAATGTGCATCAGAGCTTCATTGAGGTTCTCAATTCTTATCTTCTCAGTTTGAAAATAAATAACGGGATGATCAAGCGAATTTTTTATATCCCTCACCTTACCACTCATTATTTGTTTTACGACGTTAAATACCAAGAGCGGTTTTGCTGTTCTTTTCGCAATAACAACATCCAGTAGCCCATCGGCAAGCAGGGCTTTTGGTGCGATCGTAAAATTATTTCCAAACTGGTTGCTGTTAGCAATGGAGATAAAGAATGCTTCAGTTGAAAAACTCAATCCGTTAGCTTCAATTAAGAAATTATAGGGGGCAGCACTGAAAAAATGTTTGCTTACCAGTTTTGCGTATGATGCCAGTCCTCTTTTTTGCTGTTTCGAGAATTCATGGGCTATTTTTCCGTCAAAGCCGATACCGCACAACATGCAGGCAAAATAGTTATTTACAATAAAGCCATCCGTCTCAATTGCCTTACCATTAAAAATAATATCCAGCGCTTTTCCAGGTTGCTTTAAAATTTTGGCTGCTAACGCCAATCCATTTCCTGAACCGCATGGAATGATCCCAAAATCCACTTTCTCATTCATGAGACTACCGACCACCTGGCTGATCGTGCCGTCACCACCTGCAATAACAACGTCGCTGATCTTTTCTTCATTGATCACAGGAATCAAAAAAGAGTAATCACCATTTGCCACCGATGGAAAAATATGATAAGGAATCTTTTTCTCCTTCGTTTTTGCTTCAATAATTTCCCGAAGATTAATTTTTGATCTTGTGCCTGAAACGGGATTGATGATGTAAATGATCTTTCGGCTCATCGTTTATACAAAGTACACAAAAGTATGCGACGAACACGAACCGTTGCAGCTACGGCAGGATCTTTTGGAACAGCCCAGCTATATACTTTTACTTGTTGCCGGTTCTCCATGATACCTGCGATCTCTGAATTATGGAGTTTAAGAAAAAGAGTGTTGCTATATTCCCTGATTGATTTACCGCTGGTATCAAAGAACCCGATGGTACGGATCCAGTCTGACTGTTCGGCCGCCGGAGTATATTCAATTATGAAAAAACCGGGTCCTTCCAGAATTCGGTTTAACAAGGTCACCTTTCTTTCATCATAGGTCTCTTTCTTATTATTGAATTTGGAAACTTCTTTCCGGTTGTGATAGATCGCCCATTTATCATAGTCCTGTGCCACCACAACTGTCGGAAGAGATAATATCAATATATAAAGTATGAGTTTGCCCATTGTTACTGGTGGACCGAAGTTCGGTGAAAAAACGTTGCAGGCAGTCATAAATTCGCCTTACAGTTTTGCCCCAACAAAGAGGGAATTTACGCGTTGTTGCTGTTCCTGTAAGTTCGATTGCCATACTGGTTCTATACACAGCAACATCCAACTGGAAGAATTTACAAGCCAATTGGAATATGTTCATCTTCAAAGTTACACTATCACATTGCATTTGACAACCGGGACTTCCTGAGTCATTTTCGGGACTAACCATGTTTGGTCGTTGGTGATCAGTGTATTTAAGTTCAGGTTTCCTTAATTTGAACACCATCATCAACGGCGTAAAGAAGGCTTAAATATTAATGACCAAACGACTTCGGGATAGAATGATGTTGTTACCATTTCAACAACGCACTTGCCCATGTAAACCCACTTCCGAAGGCCGCTAAACAAACAAGATCACCTTCTTTTATTTTTCCCATTTCATATGCTTCGCATAATGCGATGGGGATCGATGCAGCCGTCGTGTTCCCATATTTTTGAATGTTGTTATACACCTGTTCATCTGTCAATCTCAATTTCTTTTGAACAAACTGTGATATGCGAAGATTGGCCTGGTGGGGGATCAGAAGCCGGAGGTCTGAAGTCTGATAGTTGTTGGCATTTAAGGCCTCCATTATTACTTCGGGGAATTTTTCGACTGCGATTTTAAAAACGGTTGGCCCATCCATGTTGGGAAAATTCTGTGCATGGTCGATCATTGCATGACTCATGAACATTTCACCTATCTCGGCTTCATTAAAATCGGCCAGCTTATTTCCGTTGGTCCAATAATTAGCATGCGTGCCGGGATTATACATGGCAAGTATCTCTGCATTATTTCCATCACAATGTAAATGCGTGCTGAGTATGCCCCGGTTCTCATCATCAGTAGGTTGCAGCACGACAGCGCCTGCACCATCACCAAAGATGACTGTTATATTTCGCCCTCTGGTACTAAAATCAAGTCCGAAAGAATGCTTCTCGCTGGCAACAACAAGTATATTTTTGTACATTCCTGTTCTTATAAATTGATCTGCCGTACTGAGTGCATAGATAAAACCCGAACATTGATCCCTCACATCCAATGCACCAACCTCTTTCATTTTCATTGCACGTTGTACTAATACCCCGCAACCGGGAAAATAATAATCAGGACAAATAGTAGCGAAAACAATAAAGTCAATGTCCTGTGGAGTAATACCGGCCCTTTCGATTGCGATCTTTGCAGCTTCAATCCCCATTGTTGCCGTCGTTTCTTTTGTACGATCAGCATATCTCCTTTCTTTAATGCCGGTGCGTTCCTGTATCCATTCATCACTTGTGTCCATGTACTTTTTAAGATCATTATTGGTGACAACATTTTTGGGTACATACATACCGATACCTGCAATTTTTGAACGTGGCATATCAATCGTTTATAAAAAGAAAGATAGTAAATCCCGACGTAACCGGGACAAGTTGTGCGGGACTCCCAACACGAAATGGGCAAATTCTGCCACACAGAAAATATTTTTCTATTCAAAAGATTTATAGCATGATATTTTCTAATGTTTGAACAGGACTACAATTAAAACCCCAATCACAAAGACTGCATGGAACAGGCTAAAAGGTACAACTGGAGAACGCCGGCAAGAATAGTCGCCAAAACTGTTCTGTTCATTATTTTGTTTTTACTTATCATTCTGTTATTGATCCAAACAGGACCTGTTCAAAATATACTTCGCAAAAATGCAGTTGCCTGGCTGCAAAAAAAATTACAAACTAAAGTTGAAGTGGGCAGAGTGTATGTCGGGTTGCCAAATAATATTGTGTTGGAGAACGTCTATATAGAAGACAGGCAAAAAGACACATTGATCTCCGGAGGTAAGATTGTAGCTGATCTGAATCTCTTAAAACTGGTATTTAATAATCAACTGGATATTGAAAGCATTGCCCTGGATAACATCACTGCAAAAGTGAAAAGACAGTTGCCGGATACCGTATTTAATTTCCAGTTTGTAGTAGATGCGTTTACAACTAAAGACACTGCTATTACTAAATCTGATACATCATCCTATTTCATCGCCATTCCTTCTCTGGAGCTGAATAAAGTTCGTGTCATTTATAAGGATACCATCACAGGAAGCGATATGCAAGTATGGGTCGAGCATCTTGATAGCAGGATCGATAAAATGGATTATGAACATTTATATTTTGATGTTCCTGAAACAAATATTAACGGGCTAACCGCAAGGATTTATCAAACAAAACCCCTGGCAAAGCCGGAGCCGGAGATAAAAGATATTATAGAAGCGCAACAACCTGCAATAATGAAGTTGTTGTTCAAAGAAGCTAATCTTCAGAACATAAAAATAGATTACCGGAATGATGTGTCGGCTTTCTATACAACACTCGACCTGGGGTCGTTAAATGTAAAGCCAAACAATATTGATCTCAATAACCGCATAATCGAGTTTCAGAATATTGAACTAAGTAATACTAAAACAGCGATAAGACTGGGTAAAAAAGAGGAGGCAAAAGTTGTAGAAAAAGAAATTGAGAAGGAGGTCAAAAGCCAGTCGAAGGCAGGCTGGCGGATATTCGCATCAGCTATTGATCTCCAAAATAACAACTTTCAATTCGACAATGATAATGATCCCAAAACCGGTTATGGCATTGATTATTCCCACATGAAAGGCGATTCGGTAACCTTGGAAGTGAACGATCTTTTATTGAGTAAAGATTCAATTGGTGGAAAAATTAAGAAGGGACAGTTTAGCGAACAAAGTGGATTTGTTTTAGAAGAATTAAGTGGCGAATTTCTTTATGCCAACACGCAAACTTATTTAAAGGACCTGTATCTCAAAACACCGGGAACAGAATTGAAAAGAGCTGCATCGCTTAGTTATGCATCCTATAAAGACCTGGCCGAAAATTTTCCTAAAACAAGAATTGAAGCTGATATCTCGGAGAGCCGCGTGCAGGTTAAAGATATTCTTGCCTTTGCTCCGCAGTTACGTTCAGAAGCGGCATTTTCAAATCCAAATGCAACATGGTATATCAACTTACAGGGGAGTGGCACATTAGAGTCAATGTATATTTCAAACCTGCAGTTCCGTGGTTTGAAGAACACACAGATCGATGCAAGCGGTGCGTTGGCAACAAATAATGATCCCAACCGCACGGGTGGTACGCTGACAATTCGAAAATTACATACAACCCAGTCTGATATAGCATTATTTACGGGTCAGCGTTTATCCAATGCACAGATAAATTTACCTGAAGAATTTGATGCACATGGGACAGTTGCCGGTTCAATTAAAAATCTATCAACCAATCTTACCATCAATTCCTCTGTTGGTACTGCCTTCGTGAATGGAAGATTTACAAATCTCGATGACCCCAACAGGGCTACCTATAATGCTCTTGTCAGAACAAATTCATTGAACCTTGGATATATTCTACGGGATAAACAATTTGGTGGCGTGAGTGGGAATATGAATTTCTCGGGCCGGGGATTTGATCCCGATAAAATGAATACAAATTTCAAAGGAGATATTTATTCCATCAATTATAATGATTATGTGTACAGGAATATAAATGTGAACGGATCAATTAAAGGTTCTTCATTAAATGTAATAACGGAAATAAATGATCCGAATATTCACCTGAACGGAACGCTTACCGGGAATATGTCTGCTAACCCTTCTTTCCATTTTGAAGGAATGCTGGATAGCATTAAAACATTACCATTAAATCTTACAACACAACCACTGATCGCAAGAGGTCAGATCAGTGCTGACATCCCTGTGATGAATGCAAATTACCTGGAGGCAAATGTGTTAATTACAAAGGCACTGCTGGTAACGACCGACCACCGGTTACCATTAGATACCATTCAGTTTGTTTCCGGCAGAAATGATACTGCACAGTTTATTACATTGAAAAGCGATGTTGCCAACGCGAGATTAAGTGGTCAATATCGCTATACCGACCTGCCCCTGATATTCCAGAAAAGTATTGAGCCATATTTTTCAGTGGCACCGGCAAACACACTTACCAATGTACAGCCTTATGATTTCTCTTTTACTGCAGATATTGCCAATGCACCGGCATTGATTGCTTTTGTACCGGGGTTAAAATCATTCGAGCCCATTCATATTGATGGAACAGCTTCAACTGCACAGGGTCTTTTCGCAAATGCCACTACGCCTTTTATTTCATATAATGGAAGCGATATAAGTGGAATCAACCTGAAAATAAATACAACTGAGCGGGGACTACAGTTTATAGGAGATGTACAACATATCACCGGTATTGGCCATAATCTTTATCATACGCAATTCAATGCGATCGCATTGAACAATAAAATCGATTTCAACTTAAATATTGATGATAAAGCGGGAAGGGATAAATATCATTTAGCGGGATTGTTAACGCAACCGACGCAGGGAAATTATACAATAAGCCTGCGACCAGACAGCCTGATGCTGAATTATGACAGGTGGACGATCTCTCCGGATAACTCGATCACAATTACAAAGGATAATATCCTTGCAGACAATTTCGTACTTCAGAAAAATGATCAAAAGCTTTCACTGCAAAGCCAGGGACAGTTGTTGAATGCCGGGTTTACAAATTTCCAATTGTCAACCTTTACCGCGATGATGAAATCAGATTCATTATTGGTTAACGGTTCAATGAATGGAACAGTCGTATTTAGAAATATTTTGAAACAACCCGTTTTCACAAGTGATTTGACCATTAATGACCTGAGTATGAAAGGCGATACTTTAGGAAACGCATTAATAAGGGTCGATAACCTGCAAGGCAACCGGTATACTACGAATGCTGCAATAACAGGTCGTGGAAATGATATTGCGCTGACCGGTTCTTTTGCTCCGCAAGGGGAAAATGACATTGCACTCGATCTCGATTTAGCGATCAGGCAGATGCAGCTGTCAACAATTGAAGGTGCATTTGGGGAAATGATCAAAAATGCTTCTGGAATTGTGAATGGAAATATCAGCATTAATGGAACAGTGAATCAACCAACCATTAATGGCCCTATCAATTTTGAAAAGGCAAGCTTTGCCACGACAGTGCTAGGCAGCCAATTTAGGATCGACGGGGAAAAGATCAATGTGACAGAAAATGGTTTTCATTTCGATGATTTTGTGATAAGGGATACTGCGAATAATGAAATGGAACTCAACGGAACTATTCAAACGCCAAATTTTGTTAACTACAATTTTGACTTTGACCTGAATGCTACCAATTTCCAGGTGCTGAATACAACAAAGAAGGACAAAAATATCTATTATGGTAAAATGGTCATCACTTCTAATCTTCATGTTGGCGGAACAGAGGCAACACCCGAAGTTGATGGAAACATCACGGTGAACCAGGGCACCGACCTTACCGTTGTTATCCCCCAACGACAACCAGGTGTGGTGGCAAGACAAGGTATTGTTGAATTTGTAGACATGGATGCCCCGGAAACTGATTCACTATTCCTTTCTTATGATTCGCTGAATATTTCCCGCTTTAAGGGGATGAACATTTTGACAAATATCGAGATAAGGAAAGAGGCAGTTTTCAATATTGTAATTGATGAAGCCAATGGCGATTTTATCGAATTGCAGGGCGAGGCTGTTTTATCAACCGGCATCGATCCAAGTGGTAAGATCACACTTGTCGGGAATTATGAATTGGACAGAGGTGCGTATGAAATAACATTCAATTTTCTTCGCCGCCGGTTTGACATACAAAAAGGCAGCCGGATCACCTGGTACAACGAACCGACAAAAGCAGTTTTAGATGTAAATGCAGTATATGTAGCTAACACGCCACCGATCGACCTTGTACAGGAACAAATTGCTGCTTCATCGCAGGCCATCCGCAACACTTATCTGCAAAAACTTCCTTTCGAGGTTCGGTTGAAAATGACAGGCGAATTGATGCAGCCCCAACTTGCCTTTGATATTGTACTTCCTGCTGATAAAAATTATGGCGTATCAAATGATATTATCACACAGGTTGAAAGCAGGCTTGAGCAAATAAGACAAGATCTTGGTGAAACCAACCGGCAAGTATTCGCTTTATTATTATTGGGCCGCTTTGTTGGACAAAATCCTTTAGCAAGCAGCTCCCCGGTGTTTAGTGCTTCCTCCTATGCCCGCCAGAGTGTAAGTAAATTATTGACCGAACAATTGAACAAGCTTGCTGCCGGTCTTATTGATGGTGTTGACCTCACATTTGATGTAACCTCGACGGATGACTACACAACCGGTGATCGAAGAAATAGAACCGAATTGAATGTTGGCTTAAGCAAACGTTTATTAAATGAACGGCTCACTGTTTCGGTAGGCAGCAATTTCGAATTAGAAGGACCAAAGAACAGTAGTCAGAAAGCAAGTAATGTTATCGGTAACCTCGAGGTTAACTATGCGCTAAGCAGCGATGGTCGTTATCGGATCCGGTTTTATCGCAAAAATGAATATGAAGGAATTGTTGACGGATATATTATTGAAACAGGGTTGAGTTTTATTATCAGTGTTGACTACAACCGCTTTATTGAATTATTAAGAAAAAGAAAAAATCAGCGGGTAGAGGGTGTGAATTATCAAAGACAACAATAGTGAAAGGAACCAGGTATTATATCATTTTAAGTTTTGTGTGTGTTTTATTCGCGGCTTGCAGCAGCACAAGACGTTTGCCTCCGGGAGAAAAATTATATACAGGTGCAACAATTGATGTAAACAACACGGCCACGGTTCTTGAAAGGAAGGTGCTTACAGAAGATCTCGCCGGATTGACAAGACCAAAGCCAAATACAAAGTTCCTTGGAATGCGAATCAAACTTTGGATACATAATTTATTCAGGAATAAAAAAGAGAATTCATTTTTTGGGCGCATCAGGGAAAAGAATGGCGAACCGCCTGTGTTACTCAGCCAGGTCGACCTGGAGCAAAACGTAAAAGTGTTACAAAGTCACATGGAGAATAAAGGATATTTCCTTGCAAAAGTTTCCGGTGACACCGTTGTTAGACGTAAAAAGGGGCATGCCAGGTATCATGTTGTTGCGGGAGACCAGTATAAGATCGCTGCTGTCAGTTTTCCTAACGATAGCAGCGCACTCGCAAAGACAATTGCCCAGACGAGTGCCAAAACCTTATTGCAGCCGGGAAAACCGTTTGATCTTGATGTCATCAAAGCAGAACGAATCCGCATTGATGCTCATTTAAAAGAAAATGGATTTTATTTTTTCAGTCCTGAATTCATTCTGCTGAAAACAGATACTACTGTTGGCAATCACCAGGTAAATATGTTCGTAACCGTTAAGCCGGACATTCCCTTTGAATCAAGGGAGATCTACAGGATAAAAGACGTTCAGATCTATACAGGGTATAGTTTAAATATGGAGAGGATCGATAGCGCCAGGTCCCAGGCACAGTATCACCAGGGGTATTACATTATTGACAGGAGAAAAAGATTTAAGCCTTCATTGATAGCCCGCACGATGGACTTTAAGCCGGGTGAAATTTACAACCGTACAGATCATAATATGACATTAAGCAGGCTTGTCAATCTTGATCTTTTTAAGTTTGTAAAGAATCGTTTTGAAATAAATACAACAACTGATTCCGCTTATCTTGATGCTTTTTACTATCTCACACCGATGCCGCGAAAATCATTAAGAGCCGAATTAACTACCATAACCCGGTCAAACAATCTAAATGGTTCATTGATCTCTGTGAGTTGGAGAGACAGGAACCTGTTCAAAGGCGGTGAACATATAAGTATAAGCGCTTACACGGGTTCCGACGTTCAATTCAGTGGTGCCCTAAGAGGATACAACGCAATACGCCTGGGTGGAGAAATAAATTTTGCCATTCCAAGGATCGTAGCGCCATGGAATTTTTCATCCCGGAGCGGATATTTGCCAAGAACAAATATCCAGGTAGGTTATGATATGCTTGATCGGGTGAAATTATATACATTGAATTCTTTCAGGGCAGCTTATGGTTATTTATGGAAGGAAGGTATTCAAAAACAGCATGAACTTTATCCCATTAGTATAAATTATGTGCAACCGGGACGAGTTACCCAGGAGTATCACAACCTGATCCACCAGGATACTTTGCTTGCCCGTGCGATTCAAAAGCAATTCATACTTGGCTCAACCTATCAATATAACTACAATGAACTGGTAACTGGAGTGACGCCAAACAATGCCTGGTACTTTAATGGATTGCTTGATCTGTCGGGAAATATAGCAGGGCTTGCTTCCGGTGCTAATGTAAAAGCGGGTAAAGAGGTAACGATCCGTGATGTGCCATTTGCTCAATACGTGAAATTTGAACTGGATGGGCGTCACTATAAGAAATATGGATTGTATTCAACCTGGGCAAATCGTGTCATACTTGGTGTAGGAATTCCTTATGGTAATTCTGTACAGCTTCCATTCATTAAACAATTCTTTATCGGCGGAAATAATAGTTTAAGAGGGTTCAGAAGCCGGACCGTTGGTCCCGGTACTTATCGTTTTCCTGATACACTTGATTTTTTACCTGATGAAACGGGCGATCTTAAGCTTGAATTGAATACTGAATTCCGTTTCAGGATCAATGGCCCGTTGTATGGGGCTTTATTTGTCGATGCAGGAAATATCTGGCTTATGAATGACAGCACGTATACGCATAAGCCGGGCGGAGAATTCACCAGTAAATTTTTAAGTCAATTGGCTGTTGATGCTGGCATCGGCTTTCGTCTTGATATTACATTATTTGTAATACGTCTTGATATTGCGTTTCCTCTTCGAAAGCCATGGGAACAAAATCCCTGGGTGATCGATCAAATACGATTCTTTCAAAAACCATGGCGAAGAGAGAATATTATTTATAATCTTGGTATTGGTTATCCTTTCTAAAAGCACCAAATTTCAAGAACCAGGCTCCAGATAAATTGAAATGAACAAATAAAAAATAATGAACATTCCGAAAGGTTTTTATTTTAGGTTTATTTTTTTTTGGAACTTGGATCCTGATTTTTTATAAGCATGAACAGTGAAACCGGCAAATGGATCGTTGGCATTGGTGCTATAATTGTAATCATTGGCATCATTGTTTATTTTTTTCATGATAAATTGACCTGGATCGGTCGCCTGCCCGGTGATATAAGGATTGAAAAAGAAAACTTTAGATTTTATTTTCCGATCACAACAATGATCTTATTCAGCCTGCTTGGAACACTTATTCTCTGGCTTATCCGGAAATTCTTTTAACCTCCAACAGTGTTCTCAAGAATGACACGGGTTATCACAAATTTTCTTCTGTGCGAATTTGTGAAATCTGTGAGATTTAATTTCTACATTCGGAAAACAAACACTGCCAATGCTGCAAGCACCACGCTTCACTGCACTTGATGTTTTTCGCGGGATGACGGTTTGCTTTATGATCATTGTAAATACCCCCGGTAGTTATTCAACCGCTTATGCGCCGTTGCTCCATGCGCAGTGGCATGGATTTACACCGACCGATCTTGTTTTTCCTTCTTTTCTTTTTGCTGTGGGTAATGCAATGAGTTTTGCAATGAAGAAATGGGCAGTAGTGAATAATGCGTCAGTGCTGGGAAAGATCTTTAAAAGGACTGTCATCATCTTTTTATTAGGATACCTGATGTACTGGTTTCCATTTGTTCAATGGAATGATAGCGGAGGCCTGTCCGGAAAACCTATCAGCGAAACAAGAATAATGGGAGTATTGCAACGTATCGCGTTGTGTTATTGTATAGCTGCATTGATGATCCGCTATTTGAAATTAAATACGGTGATCACCTGGTCACTGAGTTTTCTTTTTATTTACTGGCTGATCCTTTTACTATTTGAACCCGGCGTTACGCACCAGATGACGCCGCCACATCCCGGCAACACGAATGATGCTTATGATATTCTTACTAATGCAGGAAACAGGTTGGATCTATGGTTGTTTGGATCACGCCATTTATATCATGGAGAAGGAGTGCCTTTTGATCCGGAAGGATTGTTGAGCACATTGCCCGCGATCGTTAATGTTAGCGCCGGGTATGTCGCAGGTAAATGGATACAGGAAAGAGGAAACAGTTTTGAAGG
>JAICPX010000523.1 GCA_025929635.1 Chitinophagaceae bacterium | reverse complement strand
GCTGAGGGAAATTCTTCCTGCATCCCTGATCCTGGCTGTCCGGAAAGCGGATCGGTTTGAAAATCGTATAAAACTCTTGCAGCATTTCTTTTTATGCGAATTGAAAAAGAAAAAAAACCGTGATCACTATCTCCGGCTTGTAAAAGAAACCATCGGCTGTTACGAGGAAGGACAAATGCAATATAACGTTAACGAATTGTCCGCCCGGTTATTTACAACTTCCAAAAGTATTAACCGTTATTTCGAGCGGGTGATCGGGACTACTCCCAAACACTATTTCTCGATCCTGCGGGCAAGAAGTGCATTGACATCCTATGTAACCAATAAAAAAACCTTTATACCTACTGATTTTGGCTATTATGATATGAGCCATTTTTATAAAAGTGTTATCAGCTTTACTGGCGACAAGTTGGCTCACAACAAAAGGTAAAATGTCCGTTTTTTACTAAAATTTATTCAGCAGGACCAAATAGCTTTATCTGAAAGTTAAATGATGAAAAAAACGTTGATGCTCGTTTCTGCGGGCATGTTTACGCTTCTTCAAATTTCGGTTGCGCAAAAAAAACAGTCCTATACTCCACGCATTGAACCTTGCGATTGTCCCGTAGAGGTGGACAGCAGTTTCCAAACCGAATGCGGTTATTTGATCGTTCCGGAGAACCGGAAAAAGAAAAATAGTAAAATGATCAAGCTGCCTTTTGTGTGGGTAAAGAGCAAAAATCCCGCTAAACAAAAAGACCCCATTTTATATACAGCAGGCGGGCCGGGCGGCAGCTCGGTTGGGTGGGCCCGCAACTGGGGCCAACGGTCTATTATCAATAACCGGGATTGTATTGCCTTTGAGCAACGCGGAACCCGTTATGCAATACCTAACCTGTGGAGCAATGAACTTAGTGATGCTATCCGTGAATCGTATCGAAAGAATCTTAATAAGGATAGCGTGGTGCTGGAAGGAACGAAACGCTATAAAAAAAGTCTCGAGGCCAGGGGAATAGATCTTGCCGGTTATAATACGGATGAAACGGTTTCCGATATTCATGATCTGCTGAAAATGCTTGGTATCGACTCGGTCAATCTTTTGGGCGGTTCCTATAGTGGCGGACTCATGCTGGCAGTTTTGCAGAAAGACCCTTCACGGATCCGGTCACTGGTGCTTGATTCACCGCTCCCTGCATTTGTACCAATCGATGAAGAGGAACCAAATAATTTCAATGAAGCTTTGAGTCTATTGTCCCGGTATTGCGACAAAGACTCGGCAGACAACCAGCGATACGGCGATCTAAAAAGGAAATTCGACGAATATTTTACTTCTATCAGTGATAAGACTTTTTATTTTCCTTATGTTGAAAAAAGAAAAACTGACACGTCGTATATAGCATATACACGCAGTGACCTGCTGGGTATCATCGTAAACATGTTATTTGATTATAAGCGAATCAAGGATGTTCCCTACCTGATCACCGAGATCATAAAAGGAAATCACGACCCCTATATAAAAGATGTGTTGGACCATATCTTCAACTATAATAATGGTCCTTCCGGTATGCGTATCTCGGTATATTGCGCCGACCAGGCAGCATACCATGATGAAGCGGTGCTGCAACAGTTTTACCGGGTATATCCCTACTTAAAAGGATATCATATCAACGATGTTTTTAAGGAAATGTGTGATTGTTGGGACGTGCCTCCTATCAGCCCGGCAACCAAGCAGCCTTTTTATTCAAATCGGCCTGTTCTATTGGCTGCAGGGTCATTTGATCCTGCCTGCCGGCCGTTATATATCGATATGATCCATCATTACATGGCTAACAGCCAGCGGCTGTTATTTACCCGGCGCTCACACATGGTATTAGGCGGAAAAGATGGAGACGCCCTTATAAAATCATTCTTAGATAATCCGCATGAAAAAATAAAACCAGACCAAAAAGACATTATAGCCTATTAGAATTGAATAATGGGATGGGAGAAAAAAGATAAATTTGTATCATTCTTCTATTAAACTCTAATCTCTGCCGCTCTCAGCAGTAAATAACCTGGTATGCCCCAATTGTGGCAGGATCTATTCTCCTTCAATAATCAATACCTATGCTGTTTGCTGTAATCAACCATTAATTGTTCAGTATGATCTTGCCGTTCCATTTTCGAAGGAACAATTGCCAGGCAGGGGCAATTCGATGTGGCGTTATTTTGAAATGTTACCGGTAAAAGATGTAAAAAATATTGTCACTCTTGGCGAGGGAATGACCCCGCTTCGTCGATTAAGCCACCTGGCTTCATATCTTAACTTATCATCATTGATCATGAAAGATGAATCGGTGAATCCAACCGGTTCTTTTAAAGCCAGGGGTATCAGTGCGGCAGTTTCCAAAGCAAAAGAATTTGGCATCGATCGTTGTATCATTCCAACCGCTGGCAGTGCAGGTGGGGCCATGGCGGCTTATTGTGCAAAAGCGGGAATACAATGCATTGTCGTGATGCCGGAGCATACCCCGGATGTTTTCAAAATGCAATGCAGGCATTATGGCGCTGAATTGATCCTTGTAAAAGGATTGATCAACGAATGTGCAAAAAAGGTGGAAGAATTAAAAAAGCAGAAAGATCATTTTGATATGTCTACGATGAAAGAACCTTATCGCGTAGAAGGGAAAAAAACGATCGGTTATGAAATTGCAGAACAGCTGGATTGGCAATTACCTGACGTAATAATATGCCCGGTTGGTGGCGGTACCGGGTTAGTAGGTATTTGGAAAGCATTTAAAGAAATGATAGAGCTTGGTTGGATAAAAGAATTTTTGCCGAGAATGATCGCTGTGCAGGCAGCTAATTGTGCCCCGCTTTTAGCGTCTTACAAAGATTCTCTTAACTGGAAACAAAATTTTTCACCGCAGCCGTCTCTTGCCTATGGTTTGGCTGTCCCCTATCCTTTTGGTATTGACCTGATGCGAAAAGTTATTGACGAATCCAACGGTGAAGTGATTGCTATTACAGAAAATGAAATTAGCGATGGCGTAAAAGAAATTGAACAAGAAGAAAAGATGGCGATCTCACCGGAAGGTGCGACGACATGGAAAGCAGTTAGCCATTTACTTGTCAAAAATTTGATCAGCCCGAACGACAAAATAGTGTTGCTAAATACCGGCAGCGATCACAAATCACTGGAGGATTTGGATGGGACGTGAGACGTCAGATGTCTCACGTCTCACG
>JAICPX010000373.1 GCA_025929635.1 Chitinophagaceae bacterium | reverse complement strand
TAATCATTGAAGAATCTGTTTACGATAAATTCAAAAAGGACTTTGTCGAAAAAACCAGGCAACTGACAGTCGGTGATCCTTTAAATGAAGATTCAAAACAGGGAGCTATCGTGAGTAGAGTTCATTATGAAAAGATCTTAAGTGGCATTGAAACTGCAAAACGGGAAGGAGGCAAAATACTCTGTGGTGGTAAACCAATAAGATTAGAAGGACGTTGTGCAAACGGATTTTTTATAGAACCAACGGTGATAGAAGGATTGGGACCCGATTGCCGGACAAACCAGGAAGAGATATTTGGACCTGTTGTGACATTGCAATCATTTAAATCAGAAGCAACAGCTTTGCAATTGGCAAATGCAACATCATACGGACTTGCCGCAACAGTCTGGACACAGGATATTTCAAAGGCAAATCGTGTAGCCGCAAAATTGGAAAGCGGGATCATTTGGATAAACTGCTGGTTGCTTCGTGATCTTAGAACTCCATTTGGAGGAATGAAGAATAGCGGTGTTGGAAGGGAAGGAGGCTGGGAAGCGTTGAGATTTTTTACAGAGGCAAAGAATGTTTGTATTCAATTATAATTTGAGATTTGATGTTTGAAGTTAAGTGTATTGTTATGCCGACCTCAAACCTCAAACCTCAAGCTTCAAACTGTATGTCGGAAATTATAAACACCAATAATGCATCAAAACCACTCGGCGCATATCCTCATGCAAGGAGAGTTGGCAACCTGTTATTTCTGTCCGGTATTGGACCAAGGGATCCGAAAGATAATTCGATACCCGGATTAGAATTAGATGCCAATGGAAATATCTTAAAATACGATATTGAAGCGGAGACTCATGCTGTCTTTGCCAATGTAAAAGCAGTCCTTGAAGCCAGCGGCAGCAGTTGGGATCAGATAGTGGATGTAACTGTTTTTCTCACCAACATGAAAAAAGATTTTCCTGTCTATAATAAAATTTATAATGAATACTTTAAAGAGGTGCAGGCTTGCAGGACTACCGTAGAAGTGAAGAGCTTACCTACGCCAATTGGAATAGAATTAAAAGTAATAGCGACAATTGAATAGGTTCAGGTTTGTCGTTTGAGGTTCGATGTTGACGAACCTGAAACATCAAACACCGAACATCAAACGGTTATTATGGAATTTCAGAATAAGTTGGAATTTGCCAGGACGATGGATCAAAAAGATCCACTAAGAGAATTTAGAAATAGATTTTATATACCTCAGCATGGCGGACAGGATTGTGTTTATTTTACCGGGAATTCTTTGGGTCTTCAGCCGAAAACAACTTCACAATATGTACAACAGGAATTGGATGATTGGGCAAAGATGGGAGTGAAGGGACATTTTAATGCCACAAATCCCTGGATGCCTTATCATGAGATCTTTCCTAAACAATTATCGAAGATCATCGGTTGTAAAGAAAATGAAGTAGTGGTGATGAATTCACTGACCGTAAATCTCCATTTATTGATGGTCTCCTTTTACAGGCCAACCAAGGCACGATACAAAATAATATGTGAAGCAAAAGCATTCCCTTCAGATCAATACGCATTTGAAACGCAGGTAGCATATCATGGGTATGATCCAGCGGAAGCGATCGTTGAAGTAAATCCCCGGGAGGGTGAACAAATAATAAGAAATGAAGATATCATCTCAGCAATTAAACAACATGGAAACTCGACAGCGTTAGTGTTATTCGGCGGTGTAAACTATTACAATGGACAATATTTCGACCTGGAATCGATTACTAACGCGGCGCATGTGGTTGGCGCTTATGCCGGGTTTGACCTGGCACATGCTGCCGGAAACGTTGAATTAAATTTGCATGACTGGGATATTGATTTTGCGTGCTGGTGTTCGTACAAATATTTGAATAGCGGTCCCGGCGGAGTAGCCGGAGTTTATATCAATGAAAAACATGCTGTGGATACAACGCTTCCGCGATTTGCCGGTTGGTGGGGTTATACGAAGGGGACAAGATTTAAAATGGAGAAAGGTTTTGAAGCGATTCCAACAGCGGAAGGTTGGCAGCTAAGTAATGCTCCGATACTCTCCATGGCGGCACATAAAGCTTCATTGGATATTTTTGATGAAGCAGGAATGAAGAGATTGCATGAAAAAAGGAGACACCTGTCAGATTATTTATTATTTATTATTGATTATTGTAACGAACAAACCGGTGAAAAAATCATTGACGTGATCACACCCCGCAATGAAAAAGAGAGGGGTTGCCAGGTTTCAATGCTTATGATGAAAAAAGGCAGAGACATTTTTGATGGATTGACAAAACAGGGTGTAATTGCAGACTGGCGGGAGCCAAATGTGATCCGTGTGGCGCCGGTGCCATTGTATAATTCGTTTGAAGATGTCTGTAAGTTTGGATCAATCGTTAATCGGTTGATTGATTAATCGGGAGGGGAATATTACGTTTCCACGAATTAACCAGTTAACAAATAAACTAATTAACATTTCAGAAAAAAAAGACATGACTATTATAGGTGCGGGACTCGTAGGGTCATTACTTTCAATTTACCTGGCTAAAAGAGGATATAAAGTAAGACTTTTTGAACGCCGGCCCGATATGAGAAAGGAAACGATCAGTGCAGGACGTTCAATTAATCTTGCGCTGAGCGATCGTGGAATAAAAGCCCTGGAAGAGGTCGGTATAATGAGCGAGATCAGAAAGATCTGTATCCCTATGAATGGGCGCTATATTCATAATGCAGACGGGACCACCGCTTTTCAGCCTTATGGCAAACAGGGACAGTTCATAAATTCAGTTTCAAGAGGAGAACTAAACAAAAGGCTGATTGATCTTGCAGAACGACATGGCGCTGAAATCTTCTTTAATCATAGATGTGAGAGCATAGACTGGGATGAAGGCACAATAACTTTTGAAGTTGCTGATCTTATTCCACAAACCGCAGAATTCAGATTTCTATTTGCGGCCGACGGGGCTTACTCCGCCGCACGTCTACAGCATCAATTACAGCATGACCGGTTCCAATACACCCAATATTATATAGATTTTGGCTATAAAGAATTGAATATTCCTGCGGGTGTGGATGGAAAGTTCAGGATGGAGAAGAATGCGTTGCATATATGGCCAAGAGGAAACTATATGCTGATCGCTTTGCCGAATATGGATGGGAGCTTTACCTGTACATTGTTTTTCCCATTTGAAGGAGAACCATCTTTTGCTTCATTGAATACAAAAGAAAAAGTAAAAGATTTTTTTGAAGAAACTTTTGAAGATGCGGTTCCGCTGATGCCTACATTGGAAGAAGACTTTTTTATGAACCCGACGTCATCCCTTGTTACTGTCAGGTGTTATCCATGGATCAGGGAAAACAGGTTTGCGCTGATAGGCGATGCTGCGCATGCTATTGTTCCTTTTTTTGGACAAGGAATGAATTGCGGGTTTGAAGATTGTTCTGTGCTCAACGGTCTAATTGAAAAATATGGCGATGATTGGGGTAACGTCTTATTAGCATACCAGGAATTACGTAAGCCGGATGCCGATGCAATTGCAGAACTGGCCCTGAATAATTTTATTGAGATGCGGGATAAGATTGCTGATCCGAAATTCCTGTTACAAAAAAAGATCGAAGCGAAGCTGCATGAAAAATACCCGGATAAATGGATACCGGCCTATAGCCAGGTTACTTTTAGTCCCACCATACGTTATAGTGAAGCACTGGAAAGAGGAAATAAGCAAGAAGCCATCATGAGAGATATAATGCGCCGGAAAAATATTGATGAAAACTGGGATGATGACAATCTGCATAGGATGATTATCAGCCAAATGAACAGTTGAGAAGTCCAAACTTCAAACCCCGAACATCAAGCATCATACTGTATTTTTGCCGCATGACCCGTCAGCAACTTGTAGAACAGATTTTTAAAAAGCAATCTTATCTCTGCGTCGGCTTAGATTCGGATATTAAAAAGATTCCGAAGTTTTTCCTGTCACAGCCTGACCCTATTCTCGCTTTCAACAAAGCAATTATTGATGCCACAAAGGACCTTTGTGTTGCTTATAAGATCAATACGGCCTTTTATGAAGCGATGGGCGTAAAGGGTTGGCAGGCAATGGAAAGAACAGTAAAATATATCGGTGATCATCATTTTAAGATTGCAGATGCAAAACGCGGGGATATTGGAAATACTTCGGATCAGTATGCGAAGGCTTTTTTTGACACCTTGCCGTTTGATGCAATAACAGTTGCTCCCTACATGGGAGTAGATAGCGTACAGCCATTTCTGAAATTTTATGGAAAATGGGCAATTGTGCTTGCGCTGACTTCAAACAGGGGGGCCAATGATTTTGAATTGAAAAAGATGGCACCTGAAGATACAAGATATGGCGTTAATGAATTTCTCTATGAAAGAGTGTTAAAAACATTTTCTACCTGGGGTTCCGAAGAAAATTTAATGTTTGTAATTGGTGCAACGCACCCTGATGAATTCGCTCATATAAGAAAAATGACACCCCGTCATTTTTACCTGGTTCCCGGCGTAGGTGCACAAGGAGGAAGTTTAAAGGATATCTCAGAAAAAGCAATGACCAAAGATTGTGGAATTTTGGTGAATGCAAGCCGGGCAATTATTTATGCAGGAGAAAAAGAAAATTTTGCAGAGGAGGCCAGGGCTATTGCCCAGCAATATCAGTTTGAGATGAGTGAGTATTTGAAGGCCCGATCTTAGATCCTTTTTTCTTCGGTTGTTTTTGCGTTCAATGTTAAGGCTAAGAAGTTCCCTGTAAAAAAACCGGCCGGATATTACTCCGGCAACTATTGATAATGTATGTCTGCGCGAATCATGTATAAAACCTGCTACTTAAAAATATACTTTCCTTTCATCGTCCACCAGGGATAATATTTCATGACCATCCTTCCCGTGATCACGGCGCTG
>JAICPX010000189.1 GCA_025929635.1 Chitinophagaceae bacterium | reverse complement strand
TCATAAGTCCAGTAAAGAACCCTGGGATTTCCGTGTTCGTCCCTAAGTCCAATGCTGACCTTATCTTTTAAAAAGAGTAGGGTTGCTTCCTGTTCCTGGCCACCTTGTAAATAATATTTACCGCTGTATGCATCCATGATTGAGCCTGCAATGCGAAATTATGATTGCATCGTCAATTAGAAGTTAAATTCTGAATACCCGGGCGATAATTATTTAAGGGCTATTTTCTTTTTTCGGAAAACATCAAAGTTCATAAGGACTCCAATATTAAATTGGCTTGCAAAATTAAGGTCACCTGAAAAGCTGTGATAACTTCTATTTAATGAGAACCCGCCAACGTTTGCAAACAGCATCACGTTCTCAGAGGGAGTATAAAAGATCCCAGGTCTTATCGATAATTCAGCATAATTGCCCTGGTTGTTTAAAACTGTTTGCCCGGAAGATTTGATATCATAGAATCTGTACCTGTTGAATTCCAGGTTAGCATTTGCGTACCATCCGAGCTTATGACTGTTCTTGAAGTATCTGAAATAATTGTAGCTGATGCCTGCACCATAACTAACAGCGTACCCCTTTGCATCAGGTACATACCCCACTTCAAACTTATTACTTCTGAAATAATTGAACTTAACGCCAATGGAACTGTGTTTATCTAATGCATACGCAAGTTCAGGTTTGAATCCAAAATTCTTGTTGTAAAAATGAAACCTGTTTTCTGATGATATACCGGTATATATTTTACCCGGTTCAAGTTGAGCTGAGGCTTTTGCGCAAATAATAGAGATGGCCAATAAGTTGAGTAGATATTTTCCCATAAGTAAAGGTTTTTCCAAACTTAGGATAGTCGGAATGCGTTTCCCAAATGAAAAACATTCGTTTAACCTGGGATTAACACGGAAACAGAAAAATTAACAGAGTTTATTATCGCCGAAATATTTATGAAGGGCCAGCGGAAGCTCAATCCCATTTTCAGTTTGGTTGTTTTCTAATAAACAAGCAACAATACGCGGCAATGCCAGCGAGCTTCCATTGAGTGAGTGGACCAATTGCATTTTACCATTGCTGTCCTTAAACCGGATCTTCATCCTGTTTGTTTGAAAGCTCTCAAAATTGGAAACAGAACTTACTTCCAGCCATTTTTGTTGTGCAGCACTGAACACTTCAAAATCATAAGTAAGGGCAGAGGCAAAACTCATATCGCCTCCGCAAAGTTTTAAGATACGATACGGCAGTTCCAGCGTGTTCAATAATTTTTCTACATGGCTCACCATATCCTCAAGCACTTCGTAACTTTTTTCGGGATGAACCAATTGAACGATCTCCACCTTGTCAAATTGATGCACACGATTCAAGCCACGGACATCTTTGCCAAAACTTCCTGCTTCTCTTCTGAAACAAGGTGAGTAGGCGGTCATCCTGACCGGCAATTCATCCTCTTTCACGATCACATCGCGATAGATATTTGTTACAGGAACTTCAGATGTAGGGATCATATAAAAGTTGTCGGCAGGCATAAAATACATCTGCCCTTCTTTATCCGGCAATTGCCCGGTGCCATAAGCGGTCGCTTCATTTACCATCAATGGGGGTAAATATTCTGTGTAACCAGCTGCTGTATTAAAATCAAGAAAATATTGAATCAATGCTCGCTGGAGTTTAGCGCCTTTGCCTTTGTACAACGGGAAACCGCTACCGGTAATTTTTGCACCTGTTTCAAAATCGACTATATCATATTTTTTTATCAGGTCCCAGTGAGGTAATGAATTGGCGGGAAGTTTGGGTTCATTGCCGCCGGCCCTTACTACAATATTCTCTGCGGGTGTTTTTCCCGGGGGCACTTTCTCTGATGGAAGGTTGGGTAGTTTAACTAATGTTTCCTGCAATTGTTTTTCCACTGCAGATAGCTTGTCTGAAATCGGCTGCAATAAGCTTTTAAGTAAAGCAACCTCCAGTTTTTTATTTTCTGAATCGTCTTTCTGACCTTTAGCCATCAATTGGCCGATCTCTTTTGAAGTACTGTTAATTTTTGCCTGCGTACTGTCAAATTCCTGCTGTAATTTCTTTCTTTCCTCATCCAATCTGAGAATTTCGTCTACCAAACCCATTTCGGCAAAATTCTTGACAGCTAATCTCTGTTTTACTTCTTCTTTATTGTTTCTTATAAAAGCAACCTGCAACATTTTGTAGAATTTCTTTTGGAGCGTCAAAGGTAATTGTTGATGCGACACATTCAATGAAGGCTTTTTGATACATTTATAAAAAATACATCATGATCGATCCAACTATGGTAACCACCAATATCGAATTAAGCGGTTATCGCGTTATAAAGAACCTGGGGATTGTACGGGGTATCACGGTTCGTTCACGAAGCCTGTTTGGAAATATCGCCGGTGGATTTCAAACCCTGTTTGGAGGAAGGATATCGATTTACCAGGAACTTTGCGAAAGGACAAGGGAAGATGCTTTTCAACTGATGGTGCAGCAGGCAAGTGATAAAGGTGCCAACGCCGTGATCAGTATGCGCTATGATGCCAACGAAGTAATGGGGGGCGTAACAGAAGTGCTGGCTTATGGAACTGCCGTGGTTGTAGAAAAAGTTTGAGGATTGTGAATGGTGGATGGTGAATGGAGAATTTTCAGCATTCGATAATCAATAATAAATAATTAATAATCTACTTGTCAATTGTGAATTGTCAATGGTCAATAAAGAGACTCAGAGTTGGGAAACTATTCACCATTGACCATTAAAGGTTCAGTTTTCACATCGCATCCCGAAATCACCACTCCCGACTATCTTTGCCGCCATGCAGGCAAATGATGATCTTCAAACGAGATGGTGGACATTGGAAGCAAAGCTCATTGAACGCTTTGGCAAGAAACCAGATATTGAAGCCATTCTCTTTTTGATTGGCATGCAGGAAACGGGTTTTATCAAAGAGAAAATTACCAAGGAACAAAAGCAGGACCTGATGCATGTGGCAGTTTGTACTTTGTTCGCTCAAAGCGGTTTTTATGAATTGGAAGGAAAAGACCGGGAGGGCTGGCCGCATTTCAGACAACTTAAATCATTACCTGAGATGAATATGATCGAACAGGAAAATTATTTAAAGGATCATATATTGTTATATTTTCAGCACCACGATTTTTTTGATTAAAAGGACAATTGCGAAATGAAAAAAGTTTTTATCCTATTGAGTAGTTTATTGATTGCAACTTTATGTGTATCCCAGAAAGATTCAACGGTAAAAAAGAAAGACCGGAGAAGAGATGTGCTGATACAAACAACGATGGGTGACATTGTTATTCGCCTATCGGATTCCACTCCGTTACATCGTGACAACTTTTTGAAGCTTTTCAAAGTTGGTTATTATGATAGCTTATTATTTCACAGGGTAATAAAAGACTTTATGGTCCAGGCCGGTGACCCTAACAGCAAGAGGGCTGCGCCAGGTCAACCATTGGGGAACGGAGGCCCCGGCTATACTGTTCCGGCTGAAATCAGGGTCACGCTATTCCATAAAAAAGGAGTGATCGCTGCAGCCCGAACGGGCGACAATGTCAATCCAACAAAGGCAAGCAGCGGCAGCCAATTCTATATTGTAAAAGGAAAAACTTTTACTGATCCGGGTCTTGATTCATTGGAAACAATGAGGCTAAACAGGAAAATTCCTGTTGCCCAAAGAGAGGTTTATAAAACCATTGGCGGTACGCCTCACCTGGACCAGGCATACACCGTGTATGGTGAAGTGGTCAGTGGCCTTGATGTAGTTGATAAGATCGCTGCCGTACCAACAAGTAGCGCACAGGATCGTGACAGGCCATTACAGGATGTGAGGATCATTAAGACGAAGCTTGTGAAGAGGAAGAAGAAATAATGAAAATGTTCAATGCTCTCCAAAGGAGTCCTTACGGACAATTTCCAATTCATACCTCCATTCTTTGGGCATTGAAAATTGTACATTGAGCATTGAACATTTAAGCCTACCTCATAAAATACTTTAGCAGTCATTAAATAATTTTACTCATATTTGCCGCCTAAATCTGAAACTGATGAACTTTCCGCCAGAGCTTCGCTATACCAAAGAACATGAATGGGTAAAGGTTATGGGCAACACGGCTACAATTGGAATTACTGATTACGCGCAAAGAGAATTAGGTGATATTGTATATGTGGAGGTTGAGACCGTAGGCAAAGCATTAAAAGCAGGGGATGTTTTTGGAACGGTGGAGGCTGTAAAAACTGTTTCAGATCTGTTCTTACCGGTTGACGGAACGATTACTGAATTAAATAAGGAGCTCGCTAATTCACCAGAATCTGTGAACAATGATCCTTATGGAGCGGGCTGGATGATAAAAATGACCGTAACTAATCCTGCTGATGTAGAGAAATTGATGGACGCCGCCGCTTATGAGGCTCTTGTAGCATAAATCTGACGCCCGAATTATCTCGTAAATATTGCATCCCCTTGATTTGGGATGATATTTTGTTACCTTTTAACCAACTTTTGGAACCGAAGACCAAATACAGTGAGGAGCAGCTTGTTGTTTTGCTAAACGGGCAAAATAACGATGCGTTCAATTATTTGTACGATCATTATTCGGGGGCTCTTTTCACAATCATTACCCAGATAGTACCTGATAAAGACACGGCAGGCGATGTGTTGCAGGAAGTATTCATTAACATCTGGAAAAAAATCAATACTTACGATGCAGCAAAAGGCAGGCTCTTTACATGGATGCTCAATATTGCGCGGAATGCTGCTATTGATAAAATACGATCCAGAGGATACAGGGATACGCAAAGAAATCAACCGCTTCCGGACGGGGAAAACAGTAGTATGCCGGTAAGTTCAAACCCCTCGGTATCTGATGTTGGGCTTAAGAAATTGTTGACCAAATTAAATGGGGAGTCAAGAAAACTTATCGACCTCTCATATTTCCAGGGCTACACACATGAGGAGATAGCAAAAATCCTGGGAATTCCTGTAGGAACCGTGAAGACGAGAATAAGAACTGCAATTATTCAATTAAGATCAATGATTCAATAGAAGTGAATATAAAAGAATACATATCAAGCGGGGTTGTGGAAAGTTATGTACTTGGTTTGCTAACCGCCCAGGAGAGGTTTGAGTTCGAACAATATTGTGAAACTTATCCTGAGCTAAGAGCAGCGAGAGATTCTTTTGAACTGGCTGTCGAAAAACAAGCTATGGAAAATGCTGAGAGGCCCCCAGCGCAAATAAGAGAGAGGATTTGGGAAGCCATTCGGCCAAAGCCTGAATCAAAACCTTCAACAATAATCAGTATGGAGCCTACTTCAACCCGCAGATCAAGCTTTGGCTGGTTAGCCGCCGCCTCAGTCATCCTGTTTTTGATAGCAGGCTATTTTGCATACAACTTTTATAATAAGAATAAAGAGTTGATTACTACCAATAGCGAACTGGAAGCCAAAGTAAACAGGACTGACAGTATTCTCAATAAAATTCTCGAAGACCAAAGGAGGATGAACGATCCAAATGTCACTGTCGTAAACATGGTTGGTTTACAAAAGGCTGTTCCTGGCTCTGCAAGTGTCTACTGGGATTCAACGTCCACAAATGTCTACCTCATTGTCAAGAATATGCCAAGACTCCCTTCAGAAAAGCAATACCAGTTGTGGGCGTTAATCGATGGTAAACCTGTTGACCTGGGCTTATTTGATGCGCCTGTGGAGCCAAATGTCATCCTAAAAATGAACAACACTCAAAAAGCCGATGCATTTGCCATCTCTGTTGAAAATCGCGGCGATGCTGACGGCAAACCAAACGAGGTGCAATCCATGGGAAAAATAAAACTTCAATAAGTTTTAGACATATTAAATCCCAATTATAGAATTTCCCGTAGTTAGAATTAAGCTTTAACAATATTCCTTCTACGATTTTGGTTCTATAGTTGGTTAATGACAGGGGCCCTATCTGGGGCTCCTTTTTTTATTCCGCCTGATGCCGTTTACTTTGCACAAAAAATCAACTTGAGAACCCTAAAATCTTCATTTGCTTTCGCTATCGTTTGGCTGACGCTCATTACTTTTCTTCTCTGTATTCCCGGTTCAAAATTTCCAAAAGTGCAATGGCATAATAAGATCTTTCTCGATAAATGGGTTCACTTCTTCTTATTCCTGGTACTGGTCTTTCTTTGGTGCCGGGCATACAACATCAGATCAAAAAGGACCTTCTTCTTAATCACAATTCTAAGTATTGCCTATGGGATAATTATGGAATTGGTACAGCAGTATTTTATTCCCTTCCGTTTTTTTGATGTTCGTGACATGATAGCCAATAGCCTCGGTGCCGCAGCCGGATATTTTATTTCTGTAAAGCGACTTATACCCATCATTAAATAAGCAGCCATTTACGGAATCCTGCGTTGATTGGATTGACAGTACCTGGAATTTTAAAAAACACATGAACTTTCAAACCGGCAAAATGCAGTGCTCGTAAATAGAGTCGATCTTACAAAAACATGCTCAGTAAATTATTTTATTCAGGACTGCTTCTTCTTAGTACCACACCCTTATTCTCTCAAAAAGGAAAAATTGAAGGTTATATTTCAGATGCTGACTGTAATACGCCTTTGAATGGTGCATCAGTTACCGTTTCCGGAAATAAAGGTGACAATACGGATGCTTTTGGAAGATTTTCAATTGGCGGTATTGACCCGGGGCAATATGAATTAGTCATTTCTCATATTAGCTATAAGACTGAGATCATCCCTGTTGAAGTAAACGAGGATATTGTTTCTACTATCTCAGTAGGAATGAAAAAAGGCAACCTTGATCTTGCCGAGGTAAGAATAAATGGCAATAAAGTGTCTGCATTGAATACAATTGGTGCAGTTGATATTATGTTACGTCCCATAAATACTTCGCAAGATGTGCTGCGTATAATTCCTGGATTATTTATTGCGCAACATGCGGGCGGAGGAAAAGCCGAACAGATTTTTTTGAGAGGATATGATATCGATCATGGTACTGATATCAATATTACCGTGGATGGATTGCCGGTAAATATGGTGAGCCATGCGCACGGGCAAGGTTATGCTGATCTTCATTTTTTAATCCCGGAAACGGTCGAAAAGGTAAATTTTGATAAAGGCCCTTATTTTTCCGGCAAAGGGAATCTTGCTACTGCCGGCTATGCTGAATTTCACACAAAGGAATTTCTGAAAAACAATTCCGTTAAAATAGAGGGTGGGCAATTCAATACGCAACGGGCAGTTGGTTTGCTGAAAATATTCAACAGGGAAAATGAAAAAAGCCGGCAGCAATTCTATATAGCTTCGGAATACTTCAGATCCAACGGGTACTTCGAAAGCCCACAGGATTTTCATCGATTCAACATGATAGGTAAATACAATGCTTGGTTTGGCAATCAAAGCCAGCTTACAATTGCTGCTTCTGCTTTTGATAGCAAATGGAATGCATCAGGTCAAATACCTGATCGCGCGGTAAAGGCGGGAATGATCAGTCGTTTTGGTTCAATTGACGATAGTGAAGGCGGTAACACCAGTAGGACAAATCTGAACATTCAATATGTAAGACAAGGGAAAAATAATTGGAAGACGACCGACCAGCTTTTTTATACCCGTTATCATTTTAACCTGTTCTCAAATTCTACTTTCTATTTAAATGATCCGGTAAACGGTGATGAGATCAATCAAAAAGAATCGAGAAACGTTTATGGATATAATAAAACTGCTTCAAAAACCTGGATGCTCGGAAATAAAAAGGCAAACTCAGAGTTTGGCGCAGGCATTCGTTACGATGACGTAATGGGAAGTGAATTGTCAAGATCGGTGAAGAGACAATTTTTTGGATCCCTGCAAAAAGGTGATATAAGAGAATTGAACAACTATCTATACTGGAATCAACGTATCGGGTTGTCAGATAAAGTAACTGCAAATGGAGGATTACGGTTTGATCATTTTCGCTTTGCTTATAAGGATATCCTGGCAGGCGAAACGAACTTCCGCCATCAGCAAAGAAGTGTTGTTAGTCCCAAAATAGATCTTAGTTACACAGCGTCTCCCTTTCTAAAAATTTATTTCAGCAATGGAATTGGATTTCATTCCAATGATGCAAGAGTCATTCTTAATAATGATGCAAAAGACATCATACCAAAAGTAGTTGGGACTGATCTCGGGATAATTTTAAAGCCAGTAAAAAACCTCATTCTTAAAACGGCATTATGGCATTTTTATTCAGAGCAGGAATTTGTATATGTCGGTGATGAAGGAGTTGTGGAACCCGGTGGTAAAACAAGAAGAATTGGTATTGATGTTTCGGCGCGATACCAGTTAGGTTCATG
>JAICPX010000433.1 GCA_025929635.1 Chitinophagaceae bacterium | reverse complement strand
TTATGTTTTACATAAAACAATTTGGTAAAAACATAAAACACTTTACCTTTACTGTAAAGTAACTGATCATGAATAAAAGACTGATTTCAATTTTAGGTGGCTTGATCAACGTGATCTGGTGGGTGGCAATCCCGGTATTCTCGTTTCTATTTTTAGTTGTACTGTACAAACTCTTTATCGATGGTACTGTCAATTGGGACATCGCCTTGAACATTCCACCAAATGATTTTGATTTTAGTATTACACCAAATGAGCCATCTTATCGGTTTGAAGCGATCGCGGGGATAGAAGGCAAACTAATATTCAACGTTGACCTTACTGCGTTATTAATTGTCGTGGCACTAGTGCTTGTAGCCGGAACTTTTTATTTGGTCCTTGCAATTCTTTATAATCTCAGAAAGATATTCCGGTCATTACGGGCTGGTGAACCCTTTGCATATGAAAATTTTGCCCGGCTTCGAAGAATAGCATACTGCGTTTTATCACTTGCGGTTCTTGATTGTGGAAAAAGCCTTTTTAACCGGTACTTGCTTCAGCAACATTTCTGGGGTCATGGAAAAAACTATACCGCCAAGTTATCATTTGGCATTGATATGATATTAATTGGCCTGGTTATTTTATTGCTGGCAGAAATATTCAGGCATGGATATAAATTGAAAACAGAAAACGAATCATTTATCTGATGGCAATCATTATAAACCTGGACGTGGAAATGGCGAAGAATAAAATATCGCTTACTGAACTTTCAGAGAAAGTCGGGATATCCATGACGAACCTATCCTTATTAAAAACCGGGAAAGTAAAAGGAATACGATTCGATACCCTGGAAAGTTTATGCAAAATCTTAAAATGCCGGCCGGGCGATATCCTAAACATTTCTGATGATTAGAGAAAAGATCTAAACAAATTTATTTACTAAAAAATTAGTTTTTATGTCAAAGATTATTCGACATGGCATTGCTATGCCTTTAAAGCAGACATTGCTCGCAGTGTTTGCATTTTTCTCAATCCATATTTACGCTTCGGATATTTCAGGAGGCGAATGGGTTGGCGGGTCTGACCTTTTTGAAAGTCCCGTTTATATGCAACTTCAAATTTCGACTAATGATCACCTCAAAGCTATTGTCAATGTGCCACAATGGAAAATGGTAAAAAGAGACGTGGTGAATTTGAAGATCGAAGCTGGTCGGATCTATTTTGAAATACCTTCAACAACCGGTGTACCGTACATCGCCGAAGGAAAATATGCGAACGGCGTGATAGAAGGTGTTATTTCAAGAGGAGATAAAAAGGGAAAATTCCATCTCATCCCGGTTAAGAAGATCCCATCAATTGTATTGAGCAAATATGTCGGTTGTTACCAGATCCCTGATCCCGCCAACAAAGCTGCATTCATTCCTCATTTGATCTCTTACAGCGCCACCGGTCATTTGAGATTTGTCAACCTGCGTGATGGTTCAACGACCCTCATGCTTCCAGTTACAGACAACAAATTCTTTTTTGCAGGATCAGTCATGACAAGTCCCGTTCCCACCAGCACCATTACATTTAACGTGGATGAAAAAGGAAACACGGATAAATTCTCCGTACAGATCTCGGGTCTTGCGGAAATGTCCGGAACAAAGGTTAGCACTTATAAAGTGGAAGAAATACAGGCCACATCATATGGTCATTCACTTGCTGCAACCTTGTTACTTCCTGCCGGAAATAAAAAATATCCCGTGGTGATTGTTGTGCCGGGCTCACAGGCTTTAAACCGGGACGATAATACTCCGTATGAAGAGATCAACACTTTTGTCAGTAATGGTTTTGGTTTATTGATCTATGATAAGCAGGGAACAGGACAATCCGGGGGCGACTGGCAAAAAGCTTCCTATGAGCAGCTTGCTGAAGATGTCCTGTCATTTGTAAAGGAATTAAAATTAAGAAAGGATATTGATAAATCAAGGATCGGCGCCTGGGGTTTTAGCCAGGGTGCCACGATCGCACCGCTCGCTGCTTCCCTATCGAAAGACATTTCATTCGTGATCATGCAATCGGGAGGCGGTATTACACCTGCTGAGTCCGAGATCAATCAACAGGTTGCGCGTATGCAGCTGCAGAAATTTTCCGATACGGCTATCAATGAGGCCATCGAATTTATGAAATTACAATTCAGGGCTGTCAACGATGATAAGCAATTTGAAATGCTGCAGGCCAGGATCACTGAAGTAAAAACGCAGCCATGGTTAAGATTCGCCTTTGGAACTTTACCAAGGGATAACTGGTTATGGAAATGGTGGAAGCCGGTTGTTGATCATGATCCTGTTACCGCGCTTGAAAAATTGAAGATCCCGGTACTGGTCATTTTTGGAACAGCGGATCCGTTAGTGCCAAAAGATTCCCTCGATGGAATGATTGCCAGGATAACCGACGCATTCAACAAAGGAGGTAATCGTTCAGTGACCGTCAGGAAGTTTGTAGGTGCCAACCATGAAATATTTGTTCAAAATGAAAAGAAGCAATTCCGACTCGCTGATGGATATGATGAAACGCTGAAGGAATTTATTTTAAAGATCAAAACTTCGAAATGAAGGGACAGTAGGGTAATTGTTCTTAAACGAGTAATTTTTAGCTGACTTGCCCCGGCATTCATGCCGGAATAGTTTAATTGACAATTAAAGAGTCGACCTGCCCAACAATTCTGCTAAACTTAAATTGAATTATATTTAAAGACAGCAATGGAAAAGATTAGAGAAATATTAAAAAATCTAGAGCAAAAGAAGAAAATAAAAATACTGTATGCATGTGAAACAGGCAGTAGGGCATGGGGTTTTCCTTCTCCTGACAGTGACTATGATATACGCTTTATATATATGCATGAAAGAGATTGGTATTTGTCATTGAGTCAAAGAAAAGATACTCTTGAATTTATGGATGGTGAATTGGATATAACAGGATGGGATTTAAAAAAGTGTTTAACATTACTAAAAAAATCAAATGCTCCATTAATTGAAAGATTCCAATCGCCAATAGAATATTATGCAGTGGCTGGATTTAAAACTGATTTTAGAAATTTGATCGGAAATTATTATTCTCCAACTGCTGTTTTCTTCCATCATTACTCATTGGCTCAAAAATTTCGGGAGGAATTGAAAGATAAACAAGAGGTAAGGCTTAAAAACTATTTTTATCTCATACGGTCATTGCTTTCTTGCAATTGGATTGTAAATGATAAAACTGTTTTGCCGATGGACATAGAAGGATTGATGAAATTAATAGATACAGGGCGAAGAATTGAAATACGAAATTTGATAAAACTAAAGGAAAGGGTTGATGAAGAATATTTACACACGAAAGACCGGAGTTTAGATAGTTGGGTAGATAGTTTATTTGAAGTACTTGATGGCTCCAGAGAAAATATGGGCGTAAGCAAAGCTGATCATTCAGCGCTAAATGAGTTTTTTCTTAAAATGGTCAATGGTAATGCTGACAATTGAACAAATAAAAAATAATCGCTGGTTGATCTTTGAGGCAATTACAGGTAGCAAGGCTTATGGATTGGATACGGCGAAGTCTGATATCGATATCAGGGGTGTGTTCGTTTTGCCAAAGGAATTGTTTTATTCTTTGGAATACATACCACAGGTTTCTAATGGGAGTAATGATATTGTCTATTATGAGCTAAAAAGATTTATGGAATTGCTTTTAAAGAATAATCCCAACATAATTGAATTGCTTAATGTGCCAGCGAGTTGCATTTTATACAAGCATGGACTGATGAAGATGATTAGGCCGGAACTGTTTTTGTCAAAGCTATGTGAACAGACCTTTGCCAATTATGCTTATACGCAAATAAAAAAGGCATACGGATTAGAAAAGAAGATACTGAACCCGGTTGATGTGGAAAGGAAATCAGTTTTGGATTTTTGTTATGTATATGTTGGCAAGGATCCTATTGGTCTTGAAAAATTCTTGTCGGAAAATGGATTTGAACAGGAAAGAATGGGTTTAACGGCGATAGCTCATTTGAAAGGTTGTTATAATTTATTTTATTCAAAAGTGCATCAATATTCGGGAGTGATCAGGAAAGATGCAGCGAACGATGTTTGTTTAAGCAG
Organism: Chitinophagaceae bacterium; assembly: GCA_025929635.1. Taxonomy (GTDB): domain Bacteria; phylum Bacteroidota; class Bacteroidia; order Chitinophagales; family Chitinophagaceae; genus VBAS01. The sequence continues at coordinate 29 of JAICPX010000433.1, read as the reverse complement.
CATTCCTAAAGGAGAAACTCCGGTTGGCT
>JAICPX010000094.1 GCA_025929635.1 Chitinophagaceae bacterium | reverse complement strand
CCTGGGCTAGTGGAGTCAAATATTGTTGTTTATGCTCTTCCGTACCATAGGACTCAAGTCCAAAACAAACAAGGCTATAATTGACGCTCATAACAACACTCGTAATTGCATCCCAATTGCTTATTTCTTCCATCGCCAACACATAGCTGACAGTATCCATGCCGGCACCGCCATACCTAGGATCTACCATCATACCTAAAAAACCAAGATCGGCGAGTTTCATGACCTGTTCCTTCGGAAAGATCTGCTTTTCATCCCGTTCTATCACTCCCGGCTTGCATTCATTTTCGGCAAAATCCTTTGCCGCCTTTTGTATCATCAATTGTTCTTCTGTTAACTGGAAATGCATGAAAATTCGATTTTTGGCCGCAAAGATAAGGTGAAACCAATGCAGAATAAGTAACGTTCGTATGGAAACTATTTCTAGAAAATAAACGGAAGAACGCCGGGCACTCCTCTTCCCATTTGTCGTAAAAAGCTTAGATGCGATGCGATAGCGTAACGGGTCTTTGGATATTCTATATAACCAATCCCGTATTTCAGACAAACCTCCTTTACTATTTTGCTGATCGCCGGATAATGTATATGAGAAATTTTGGGAAATAAGTGATGTTCAATCTGGAAATTCAACCCGCCGACCAGCCAGGTCACGACTTTGTTTTTTGTTGCAAAATTTGCCGTTGTCTTGACCTGGTGAATAGCCCATTCTTCTTCGATCTTTCCCGCAGCATCAGGCACAACGAAGGAAGTGTGTTGCACTGTGTGAGCTAACTGGAAGACGATGCTTAACACGAAACCGGCAAATGTTGTAAAAACCAGGAAACCGACAAGCCAATTCATAAAGCCAAGCATAAATACGGGAATTCCCATGAAAACAAATAAGTGAAACAATTTGAAACCCCAGAAAACAAGATGATCGGAAATATGCATTTTCTTTAGTGGTAGTTTGCCAATTCTTCCTTTAAAATACTTCATGTAATCCGTAATAAACATCCAGCTTAAGTAAAGAATACTATAAAAGAACCAGAAATACCAATGTTGGTATTTGTGTATCCAATATTTTTTTTGCGTGTCGCTCATCCGCATCCAGGGCTGTGCCTCAATATCATCATCTACACCTTCCACATTTGTGTAAGAATGATGAATAATATTATGTTTCATATTCCACATAAAGCTGCTGCCTCCCAGCACATTCAGGGAAAATGCAGCTATGGAATTTAACCACCTATACTTGCTAAAACTTCCATGCGCCCCATCATGCATCACATTAAACCCGATTGCGGCGACAACACCACCCAATAAAATACACTCCAATAAAGCCCACACTACTCCAGGCGTAAAGAAAACAAGGTGAACATAAACTAACAGGAAAGCCGCAACAAGGATCATTGCTTTTATATAAAGCTGGTAATTCCCTGTTGGAGATTTTCTAACTTCTTCAAAGTAGTTACTAACCCTGCTTTTAAGTTCTGAATAAAAAGAATGGGAAATGCTGTGAAATTTAGGAGCTGCCATATTTAGAACACTGTTTAAGACGTGTAAAGGTATGCTTAATTATTGTAGATATGAGTCGAATTGCAAGTAAGTTATTAACTGTCAGGTAAATTAACTTATCAGGTTTCAATCCTGATAAAAGAATCAAGATCTTTTATCCCTAAAATTTTCTCAGAGTTGAAACCTTCGCCGTATTTGACTCCAATTTTCTTGCCAATGACTCTGGCTCTTGCAATTACACTCTCTAAAAAAGCTGCAGTAGAAATATAGGTCTGCGGTCCGTCATCTTCATTATCAGGGTTATAAAATTGAGTAGTGTATGATTTAATGGCTTCCATCCGTTGTTCAAACACATCCGTGATATCGATGATAAAATCAGGTTCTTGATAACGATCCTGTATATAATGAAAGACATATTTTGGTCGCCAGGGATCCTGGTTATTTCCTTTTCCATCGTCAGTCTCTACTTTTCTCAGACCCGAAAGAAAACAACTATCGGTAGTTAATTTGGCCGCACGCCCATGATCCGGGTGACGATCACTCAGTGCATTGGTGATAACAATTTCCGGCTGATACTTTCGTAATACAACAATTAATTTCCGCTGATGTTCTTCATCGTTCTTAAAAAATCCATCCCTTATCTTCAAATTCTCTCTTATATGCACGCCCATGATCTTCGCCGCCTTTGCTGCTTCCGCAGACCTTATTTCGATCGTACCGCGGGAACCCAACTCGCCCTGGGTGAGATCAAGCACCCCTACTCTCTTTCCCTTTTTGATTTCATTGATAATAGTTCCCGAACAACCAAGTTCTACGTCATCAGGATGTACGCCAATAGCAAGTATGTCAAGCTTCATGAAGGTTTATTGTTTACAGTTTATCGTTTATGGTTAAACCAATAAATGACGGTAAAAATATATAAAGGAAAATTAACGATAAACGAAAAACCAAAAAACGATAAATTATCGGATGCCTGGCTTATAGGGGTTGTTGTACCAGCTGCCATCAATCTCTTTAATGATATTCTCGATCTGGCGATCGACAATGTCATTCAGATCCCAGTCTTGCTTAAGACTGCTGCCAAAGAAGAAAGCAACGGTCTGATAAACCCGTGCGGTAACACCACCCCGGTACTCCTTTACTATTTCATAGCAGTTATTCCCGGTTTGACGGTTGATAAGCTTCATTAGAACTTTACCCTGGTACACTGAAAGGTTAGATAGCGGATCAGCAAACTGGTCTTTCAAATCTTTTTCTCTTGATTTTATATAAGCTTTCTTTTCCTTTTTAGTTTTCATTTGAGAAATGCGCGCATTGATATCATTCATCAGGCGTCCGGCCGTACGGGCATACGGATAGGTAACATACACTGCATTGCGCAATCGATTCCATTCTTCAATAAGCTTTGCCAATTTTTTCTGGCTTAAATTAGAAACCCAGGCCATTTCCAATTCTTTATATGGCATCCACTCGCTCTGATAGTAGATAGCTGTACTGATGATCGTGTCATTGGGTCCCCAGCTCCCGGGATCTATGGGTGGTGGCGGGCCAATTAAGGTATCGTTTTGAGAAAAGGCGCTGCTTGTGGCTATTATCATTACCACTATGAAAGACACCATCGCTTTGCAGGCCATTTTCATAAATCTAAAATACAACAAATAAGACAAGGATCATATTGATAACGCTGTTTGGAAAGTTAAAACACCCGGAATTAATTTTTTGCCACCTGTATTCTCCTTACCATGGCAATGATAAATCCCAGCGCCATGATCAGCGTTCCCAACCACAGGAGGTTAATAAACGGAAACTTGTAGACCTTAAGCGTAAGAAAATCCTGTATCGCATTTGGCTCTTTGACCCCCACTTCGGCCTGCCGTCCATCGTATTTATTCAACACAAGAATTAATGAACCGTTACTTAACGTATCAGGAATGCTTATTGATTCTCCTTTTGCGATCGCCAGCTTAGGCATAGAAAACTGCAATGAATTTTCCTGGCCCGGATCGAAGATGCTGAATCGTGCTTCATAGAGCTTCCCGTCCTTTCCAAACAATTCTTCGGGCAAACTGTCTCTTGATTGAATAGTATCTAAAACGATCAGCTTCTTTGATAAATAAACTGAATCGCCGATCTTAAGCGTTCTTGTAGCAAAGCTGGTTGTATCCTGTAGTTTTGACGGATCAGCTAATGCAGTAATATAAGCAAACACGTCATAGTTCCAATAATGTCTTGCATCAGGATTGGCACTTAAACCTTCATTCCCTTTGTAGTTTATGAATGCATTTGGCTTTAATGTAAAATCTTCTTTTGTCTCCTTATCAATGAAATCAATTTTAAAATACTTCTGGGATTTTTTTGGATGGGAAGAATCACCTGAGTAAGTAACCCAGTATTTTCCCATATCCATTTTTATTCCTTTTGGAAGTGTATAGTTCTCCCCCGTCTTGCCCGTGATCTTGTTTTCTTCGATCGGCACAAAGATCCCGTTTGTATTATATGATAATACTTCCTTTTTTGATGATGAAATAAGAATACCAAGCAACATCATTGCAAATCCAAAATGTGCCACGGATGGACCGCTCAGCCTTAGGTTTCCTTTTATGCCTATCCACAGGTAGGCGAGGTTGGCAATGATCGCAAAGACGCTGCATGCAATTGCGATCCAGATAAAACTTAAATATCCAATACCATATTTATCGTAATTGATATTGCCGAAATACAGTATAATCCCGGCCGCAACAGCGCTTATTAAGAAAGGCCAGCCGATCTTTTTCATGAAATATTGCTTCCCGGTCTCCTTGTATTTCAAATATTGCCCGGTGGCAGTTAGCACCCCGATAATGATCGCAATAAATATTTGAATACGGTTATAAGAGAATTCAACATCCTCTGATGGCGCGATCGACAAACCAAATATCTTATTATAAACAGGAACCGAGGTTTGTGCAGTAATGATAACGGCTGAAATTAGAATAACCAGCGATCCGATAAACATCCAAAACTCCCTGGATGAAGCTGCTTCCTCTTTTTTGATAGAAGGGATCAGCTTGTTTAAGTTCACTAATAGTAGAATGATCGCTCCCATGGAGCCAACCAGCGGAAAAGTTCGACCAATGATCTCTGCAATTTCTCTTGGGCGTTCTGCCTTAATCCCCAATACATCAATAATCACAACTGGCAACCGGTAGTAGGAAAGCAGCACTAACCCGGCTGCAATAGCAAGACCAATAAGTCTTGATTTACCATTTGTAAATGACAAGATTGTTGGCAACCAGAGAAACACATACAAGAACAGGAAAAGCTGCGCATTCATGCCAAGATCGGCAAATGAGTGTACAGAGGTTTCTCCTAAGATCCCGCTGCGGGTGAGGAAGGTTGAATAAAGAATAAGGATGAATGTGAGGGCAATCAGGAAAAAAGAAGTTTGTAAGGAACGTCCCGTATGTTTATAAATAAGTAACGTGTGAATACCGGCGATCAAGGTAAGCCAGGGAACCAACGACGCATTTTCAACGGGATCCCAGGCCCAATACCCACCAAAGCTTAGTGATTCGTAAGCCCATGCACCTCCCATCATTATTCCAACCGCTAAAACACATGCAGACAATAATGCCCAGGGCAATGCCGGCTTTACCCAATCACCATATTTTTTTGTGAGTAAGCCTCCCATTGCAAAACAGAATGGTACGATCGTACTTGCAAATCCCAAAAACAGAACAGGCGGATGGATAACCATCCAATAATTCTGCAAAAGCATATTCAGCCCGTTCCCATCTTGAAATTCCGGCCGGTTAACATACCCGGGATCTTGAAAAATTGGCAGCTCCGGCATTTGCTCCCTGAACAATGCAAATGGACTTGCACCGATCTTATTACCAAAAAAGTAGATACCGAGCATCATCGTAGCCAGGCAAACTTGTGCAAGCGATAGCACCGTCATCACCGGTGCTTCCCATTTTTTTGCGGTAAATATTAAGATCACCCCCAGCAGGGCGTGCCACAAGGCCCATAGAATAAAACTTCCTTCGGATGCGCTCCATACTGCACTTAAAATATATTTTGATTCCAGGTCATTACCTGAATTTTTATACACGTACTGGTATTCATAGCGATGATCTGCGATCAATGAATAAAGAATAATGAAAATACCAAGCACGGAAACGACATCAATGAAAAAGGAAATCCTTCCGATCTTTTTCCAGCTTTCAGCTTCAGCGAGATTGGCTGTTCTGGCCGAAATGAAATAAGAAATAGTAGCAATGATCGAAGCAACAAAAGACAGGATAACAAGGAAATGACCGATCTGACCCGGCAAAAGGGCTTCGCCAATATAGTCCATTGAAATTATTTAGCGGTTTTGTTCATGCTTTCCTGGATGCGATTCGGATCATCTGAGTATTTGGATGGGCATTTCATCATGATATTATTACATTCAAACTGATCACCAACCATTTTCCCTTTCATTACCAACCTGTCACTATGTTCGAGATTATCAGGTTTGGCATTGTTATAAACAACTTTTACAGTGCCACCGAGAGAATCAACAGCTGTAAAGCTTAAGTAATTAGGATTATTTACCTGGTCATATTCGACTGGTTTTGATTTATCAAGCTTGGCAACTATATGCACCACTTTGCCTTGCTTGCTCTTTGCATCTGCAATTGATTCGTAGGTTGTAAGGCCACCGCCTGATGGCATAAAGCTGATCAAAATGGCTATGGCAGCTACAATCAAAACCAATAAGACTATATGTATTTTTTTCATTGCTCAGGTTTGCCTCGCAAAGATAGATTAAAAAGCCTTTTCAGACATGCGGGTTGGTTTGATAATTATCAGTTCGCTTACTGACTATTGACAGCAAGTTTTGGGTTGACCTTTACCCATAAATGGCCAAACTTTGGAGGATTAATGCCTAATTTCCAACTTCTCCTTACCTTGCACGCCTTTTTACACCCCGTATGAACGACCTCTCAAAATTTGACCCCAATAGCGTAAGCAATCCGCACAACAATATTTTTGGCTTACCATTTACTGAAGATGAAGCAAGACTGGTGATCCTTCCGGTGCCCTGGGAGGTAACGGTGAGCTATGGCGCAGGTACAGCCCGTGCTCCCGAACATGTCTTCTCCGCGAGTTTACAGGTTGATCTTTACGACCCCGATACACCTGAAGGTTGGAAACAGGGATTTTTTATGAGAAGCATTGACCGGAAAATTTTATTGAAAAGTGATTATTTACGCAAAGAAGCCGAACTTTTTATTGATTATATCTCAAAAGGCGATGTTGTCGAGGCCAACCAGTTCATGACAAAAACATTAAAAGACGTAAATGAAGGCAGTATTTTCCTTAATAAGTGGGTGTATGATCAGACGAGGTTAATGCTTGAAAAAAATAAGCTTGTTGGCTTACTTGGCGGCGACCATAGCATACCCCTGGGCTATATGAAAGCAATTGCAGAGAAGCATGGCAATTTTGGTGTGCTGCAAATTGACGCGCATTGTGATCTGCGCAAAGCCTATATGGGTTTTGTGTATTCGCATGCCAGCATCATGTACAACGCACTTGAGGAAATTCCGCAACTTGAAAGATTGGTACAATTAGGAGTTCGTGATTACAGCGAATCAGAATGGCAATACATCTTCAACAGTAACTACAGGGTGATCCCCTATTTTGATCGGGAATTGAAAGAAAGACTTTACGAAGGACAAACGTGGAAATATATCGCGGATGAGATCATTGAAAAGCTGCCCGAAAAAGTTTATATCAGCTTTGACGTTGACGGGCTTGATCCAAAACTTTGTCCAAACTCCGGCACACCCGTCCAGGGTGGCTTAGAAATAGAACAGGTGTTTTATATTTTCAATAAGTTAAATAAAGCCGGCAAAAAGATAATAGGTTTTGACCTGAATGAAACGGGCGTTGGCGAAAATGACTGGGACAGTAATGTAAGTTCCAGAATATTGTTTAAGCTGTGTAACCTGTTGATCTCGTCAAATTCGTGAATGGTAAATTGTGAATATCTGACTTTTTTTCTTACGTCCACTAGTTTTGTAAGCATATAGAGTATCTGGTGCACCGTCTAACCCGGGCAAAGAAAAAGGGCGCAGTTGTGCTATATTAATTGTATTCATTAATGAAGACATTTGAACTGATCCTAAAAAAAGAAAAGCATATATCTTACCTCCGGTTTAGCTGGCTGATAATAGTTGCGAACATTGCATTATTTGTATATCTATCAGCTTTATCAGGGTTTAATAATATTGGACCAGTATTCTATGTTTTTCTTGCCATAATTGCCATCATCGTTACTCAATATTCCAAAGAACAAAGGAGAAACCCCAGGTTGTACCTAGTATTCCTTATCATTATACTTGGCTGGATAAACACCCGCACATACTGGTGGGTCGCTATTCTCATTCTTATTTTCATGGTCCTGGACCGGATTGCCCGTCGTGAATTGATAGTGAGAATATATGCCAATAAAATAATTTATCCTTCATGGCCCTCCCGGGAATTTGAATGGCAGGAATTAAGTAATGTGATCTTAAAAGACCGGATCCTGACAATTGATTTTAAGAGCGACAAATTGATACAGCAATTTATTGATGAAAAATATACGCAGGTCGATGAAAAAGAATTCAATGAATTTTGCCGGCAGCAACTAAATAAATAACGATTTTTACAAATTAAATTTTTATTGACCATTGACCATATGACCTTTCAACACTCCCCATACATTCTTTATTCCGACGGTAAAGGAAATATTTTCGAAGACGCTTCACTTTACACCGTCGGTCGCACCGGCTGGGATGCCATTCCGATTCCTGAAGATGAATGGATAGAATTGCCTGATGGTGGTTCATTATATGAACTACCGGGGAGAAGAGGCATCGGTATTGATGTAAAGTCGGGTGAGATGAGATTATGTGAGAAAGGTTGGGCGGTTGCTGCATTTATACCGCCGGCACATACAGGTTTTTATTTGGCCGCTTATGAATCCGAAAAAGATGCGCCGGTACTCCCTTTGTTTTGTTATACCGCCGTTGGCTGGCACGATGGAAAATTTTATGTGCCCGCCATCAGGATTGAAAAAGATATTCGCCAGGAATGTGCGGGGTATGACCAGCAAAAAATAAAAGATGGAACTGCCAGATTATTAAAAGCGTATCCGCACAACCGCCTTGTAAAACACCTGATGGAGAATTGTGCACTCACTTACCACTGTCCTGCAGCGAGAAATTTTTCATTAGGTCGGTGGGAATGTCCCGTTCCTGTTTCGCCCGCCTGCAATGCAAATTGTGTCGGTTGTATTTCATTGCAGCCGGATGAAGAGCCGATCGTATCGACACAGGATCGATTATCATTTAAACCAATGGCAGAAGAGATCGTTGAGTTCACAGTTCCTCATCTTACAACCGCTCCCTATCCATTGATCAGTTTTGGCCAGGGTTGCGAAGGCGAACCACTCCTTATGTGGGAAACAATCCGTGATGCGATCATTGAGATCAGGAAACACACAAAAAACGGAAGCATCAATATCAATACAAATGGCTCTGATCCCAAAGCCGTAAAAATCTTATGCGGAGCGGGGTTGAATTCGATTCGTGTAAGCACCAATTCTGCACGAAGGAATATTTACATGCCTTACTACCGGCCGAACAATTATGATTTTGATGATATCATTGAAAGTCTGAAAGTGGTGAATGGGTATGGCGGCTGGACATCGATCAATTATTTTGTTTTTCCAGGCATGACAGATTCCGTTGAAGAATATGAAGCATTGAGAAAACTGATCAGTGACACAGGGTTGAAAATGATCCAATGGAGAAATTTCAATATTGATCCTGATTGGTATCTGGGAAAAATTGGTGTTACTGAAACTGGTGAGTGTTTGGGTGTAAAACAATTGATGGAATTAATACATGAAGAATTCCCGGATGTGAAATTTGGTTACTTCAATCCATCGATGGAACGTATCAAAGGAAATTTTGAAATGGATTTTGCGCATAGATGAAAAGGGCTAAAGCCCTACGTCGTTGTCGGAATTGCTGCTTACCCCAGCCTAAAGGCTGGGGCTATTAAAAAACTTAACCCCATGCTTTAGCATGGAGAATCGGAAATCCTCCGTCTTCAACTTGGGGCTTTAGCGCGGTTAAACCTGCAAAATTTATCTTCGCGATCAGCAATGGATAACAACCATCATCAGCGCCAGGTTTTTATTGGAATTAGCCTGGCAGTTCTTGCCACGCTTATCTTGTCGTGAAATTTTATTATCGCAAGAGGCATTATTAATGATATTCCTCCCGTTACCCTTGCTTTTTATCGCTGGTTGAGTGCTACTGTTATTATTCTTCCATTCGCCTGGAAATATTTTGCTACTGAAACAAAAATCGTCAAACAGCATTTCTTGTTCTTTTTGCTTGCCGCCGTAACAGGGGTCAGCATGTTCAATACCTTCGTTTATATCGCGGGGCATTATTCAAGCGCCATCAATATGGCTATACTGGGCACATGTTCCTCTCCTATCATGTCCGTGATTCTTGCAAGAATATTTCTGAAAGAACGAATATCACTATTAAGAGTTATTGGAATGATCGTTTGCATTTGCGGCATTCTATTATTGCTCAGCAAAGGCGATATTGAGAACCTCGTGGCTTTTAGATTTACTAAAGGTGATTGGTGGATACTTGCGGCGGCATTCACTTTTGCAATATATAACACAACTGTAAGAAAAAAACCGGCAGGAATGCACCCGGTTAATTTTCTTTTTGTGATCTTCTTATTGGGCACAATTATGCTGCTGCCATTCTATTTATATGAATTAAATGAAAAAGGAGGTATTGCGATCAATACAGAAAACCTTTCAGCAATACTTTATCTTGGGCTTGGTGCTTCTGTTATTTGTTTCCTCATCTGGAACAAGGCCATTGTTGCTTTAGGAAGCGGAAGAACCGCTTTATTCGGGAACCTGATCCCCATCTTCAGCAGTATTGAAGCTGTTATTATTTTGGATGAACAGTTCAGCTGGATCCATGTGATCAGCATGATAATAGTGTTTACCGGAATTGTCCTGGCAAATATTAAATTGAAACGGTAATGGATAAAAAAAATTACCAGCAGGAAATTGCTGGTAATTCATGTTTAACAATAAAACCTTACTGAGGCGATGTTGTCACCTGGCTACGCACTTCACCATCGGGATAAAGCGCTGTATGAAGATTGTAATAGATCTTTCCTGTTAACAACGCAGATTCAAATGCATCAGTAACAGTTACAGTAGCACTCGTGCTCCCACTCATTCCATTAACACCAATGGTGATGTCAAGCATTGGGCCGGCTGATTCTGTTTCAGAAGCAGGACCATGGAAATGCGCAGCTGAAAGATTGCCGGTAAGACCAGTCCAGGCAATCGTATAAGCCAAAGAATTTGTCCTTGCATTATATGTACCGGTTAACGTTGCGGTTCCGGTTGATGTGTTCGTTGGGATTTCCTTGGATCCGGATGCATTGCCGCTTAATGCAAATGTGTCATCATTGTCATCAATATCATCATCTTTGTCGCATGCTACCAATACCGAACAAGTTATCAGGCTCGTTGCAAGCAGAGAAAAAAAAGTTTTGCGGTAATTACTGACAGTTTTCATAATTGTATGATTTAATTAAAAAATATAACCAACAGTTGCGTTTCAAAAATATTGCCAACCAGGTTGAGCTATATCCACCAACAACTAGACCATATAGCTAAGCTTTCAACTAATTATTTTTTATCTTTCAACTGTTGTAGCCACTATATTTACGGCTAGCAATTATCATCGATTTGTCATCAACGCCAAAACATATACTGCCACTGTTAGTTATCTCGCAATTTGCAGGAACGTCACTGTGGTTTGTTGGTAATGCCGTACTACCTGAGTTAAAACAACCATTCCATTTAAGTCAGTATGCAGTCAGCCTTGTAACATCAGCGGTGATGTTGGGTTTTATTGGGGGCACACTTGTATTTGCGTTTTTTTCTTTAGCCGACCGTTTTTCACCTGTGAAATTGTTTTTCGTTAGTTCGTTGCTGGGTGCGTTAACAAACTCCGCTGTTGCGTGGCTCGCAAGCGATGATAGTTCCTTATTTGTTTTAAGATTTCTGACAGGGTTTTTTATTGCGGGCATTTATCCAGTGGGAATGAAGATCGCAGCTGATTGGTACCAAAAAGGATTAGGTACTGCACTGGGCTTCTTATTGGGCGCATTAATGCTGGGAACGGCCTTTCCACATTTATTAAGAAACCGGAAATTTGCCTTACCATGGGAAACAGTATTACACATCACTTCAATTATTGCAACCACCGGTGGATTGATGATGTTAGTTTTTGTCGGCAATGGCCCGTACAGAAAAGTATCAGGCAAATTCCGTTGGGATGCATTTGGAAAAATATTTGGTTCCAAAAAATGGAGACAGGCCGCAGTTGGATATTTTGGTCATATGTGGGAATTATATGCTTTCTGGGGATTTGTGCCTTTAATAATCGAGTTATACTCAGAAAAAAATCACCAACAACTTGATATTTCCTTTTTAAGCTTTGTCGTTATTGCGACCGGGAGTATTGGATCTGTGATTGGTGGTTACTTGTCGCGAAGGATCGGAAGTGCCAGGGTTGCAACAGCCGCTTTACTGATTTCAGGACTTTGTTGTTTCCTTTCTCCGGTAAGCTATTCGTTTCCTACTTTTCTTTTTGTCATTTTT
>JAICPX010000547.1 GCA_025929635.1 Chitinophagaceae bacterium | reverse complement strand
TGCAGTTGGTAAAACGGTACGATTAAATCGCAGGCGCGATTATACAATAACTGCGGTATTTAAAGATGCTCCGGTCAATACACAAATAAGACCTGATATTCTTCTTTCTTATCCAACATATTTAAAACTTGTTGGACCCGATAACAATCCGGAGACTGCGTGGTTTTGGGATGGATGTCTTACGTATGTTTTATTGCGAAAAGGTGCTGATCCAGGCGTCGTAGAGAAAAAATTTGTACCGGTCGTTGAAAGACTCAGCGGGGAAGAGATGAAGCGGTTGAGTATTGCTGCCCATTACTATTTGGAGCCTTTAACGGATATCCATTTATATTCTCATTACATAGGTGAACCGGCACCTAACGGTGAGGGTAAGACAACTTATCTTTTATTAGGCATTGCTTTTTTTATAGCGGTTATTGCCTGGGTGAATTATATCAATCTTGCGACAGCCCGGGCCGTAAACAGAGCAAAGGAAGTAGGTATCCGGAAAACTGTTGGTTCTCAGCGTAAGCAGCTTATTTTTCAGTTCTTATCAGAATCTGCACTACTGAATGCATTTGCGTTGCTGCTTGCCCTGCTCATGCTGATTATTGCAATACCAGGTTTTAACAAACTCTCCGGCCAGCAGCTTAGCTTTTCACTGTTTGGTGAAACAAATTTCTGGATAGGTCTTATTGGTTTGTTTTTGATTGGTGTATTTTTTTCCGGCTTATACCCGGCCTTTGTATTGTCGGGTTTCAAACCAATTGAAGTACTAAAAGGAAAACTGATCGCAACCACAAAAGGGGCTTTACTAAGAAAGGGGTTGGTCGTGTTTCAATTTACTGCATCATTGTTCTTGTTGATTGGAACTCTTGCCGTGTATCAGCAGATACAATATATGCGAAAACAGTCATTAGGAATTAGCATCGATCAAACATTGGTAGTAAGGCCACCAAATGTTCTTACTGATTCTATTTATACACAAAGCATGAACGCCTTTAAAGAGACATTGCAACAGCATACGGACATAAAAGGAGTGGTCATTTCAACAAGCATACCCGGTCAGGCGGTGGATTGGAATGCTGGTGGAATAAAACTGGTTGGTACAGATGAATCAACACAAAAGCAATATCGTGTAATTGGCATGGATCACGACTACATGAAACAGTACGGGATCAAACTAATCGCCGGCAGGTATTTTTCAAAAGACTTTGGTACCGACGATAGTGCTGTAATATTTAACAGAAAAGGATTTGAGCAATTGGGTTTGAATAAACCGGAAAATGCTGTTGGTAAAAGAATTGACTTTTGGGGAAGACGGTATACGATAATAGGAGTTGCTGAGAATTTTCATCAACAATCGTTACGGGAAGCCTTCGAACCATTAATATTTCGGTTGATACCGGACGTACGCGGATATTTGTCAGTTAAAACACCTGCGTCAAGGGCCGGCGAAACCATTTCATTGGTAAAAAGTAGTTGGGACAAATTTTTCCCCGGCAACACCTTCGAATATTTCTTCCTGGATGATCATTTCGATCAGCAATACAAAGCCGATCAGCGTTTCGGGCAGGTGTTTGGATTGTTTACAATGCTGGCGATATTGGTTGCTTGCCTTGGATTATTCGGTCTTGCTTCATATACCACAATTCAACGTACCAAAGAGATTGGCATCCGGAAAGTACTGGGTGCGTCTGTATTGAGAATATTGAAATTATTATACCAGGAGTTTGCCATTTTATTGATCATCGCATTTGTTATTGCTGTACCATTAGCATGGCTTACGATTGTAAATTGGTTGCAAGGCTATGCGTTCCGTATCAATATACAGTGGTATTATTTTTTTATACCGTTTGTGTCTATCCTGGTAATTGCATTGGTAACAGTAAGCTTTCAATCGATCAGGGCTGCTATTGCCAATCCTGTGAAATCACTTAGAACAGAGTAAGTCAGGATTTGCGGGAGTAGAATGGATTTACCGGAAAATTGGATAAAACGAATATATAATTATCACAATGGATGGGGAGACGATCATAAACCTACATGCATAAACTAACCGCCTAAAATATATTTTATGTTTAAAAATTTTGCTAAGATCGTTTTTCGCAACATGTGGCGATACAAAGGATACACCTTACTTAATATTGTTGGAATGGCGATCGGGCTGGCCGCCCTTGTCTGGGGATTCCAGATGTATCGTTTTTCTTTCAGCTTTGATAATTTTCATAAAGACCAGGACAATATTTATCGTGGTCTAACTTATCAGGCTGGTGCGCCCAATGTAAAAGCTATTTTTCCGATGGCCGCTGTAAAGCTAGCGCAAAATGAATTTGCGGGTATTGCTGAAGCCGTTCGTTATGATAGCCGCGGATTGAATATAAAGTATGATAAGAATGAGCCTTTCGCCGAACAAGTACATTTTACCGATCCTGCTTTTTTTGACCTCTTCAATTTTCCGTTGATCAGCGGTTCAAATAATATAAGTGATAAGAATGCTGTGCTGATCACTGAAGCCACAGCAAAAAAATATTTTGGGAAACAGGAACCCATCGGAAAATCACTGGTATTTTATTCTGGTGAGAAATATGCCATGCCGCTAACCGTAACAGGTGTGCTCAAAGATGTCCCATTTAACTCCACAATGAGATTTAGTTTCATCACCAATTTTGAAAATTATTTAAAAGGGGATGGAAGCAGGATCGCCGAAGACGATTGGACCTGGATGCTTGATGCTGCGTTTTTCAGAATTCCTAAAAGATCCGATGCACAGTCAATAGCAAAATCACTGGATAAATATTTACCCATCCAGAATAAAGCAAGAATGGACTGGAAAGCTGCAAGCTTTAAGCTTATCTCGCTACGTGAAAATGCAAGGGTAGAAGACCTGGATAATAATGGCCTGTATAATCGACCGGAGAATTCTGCTACCTACGGACCAATCGTTTTGGCAGTATTGATATTT
>JAICPX010000131.1 GCA_025929635.1 Chitinophagaceae bacterium | reverse complement strand
CTTCATTGTTGGTTTTAAAAGCCTGTGAAAATAGTGAATTATTAATAAACAAAACTCTACGATGTCAAAGGGCACTCTCCTAATTTTGCGGCAGGTAATTGTATTGCCGACGGTTGTATCGTGCATCAAACAGGTTCAAAGAGGTTTAAGAAGTTCAAACCAACTAAGAAGTTGATAAACCTTTGAAACCTGTTGAACTTTTTAACCATCTTAAACTTTAAAATGGATACTCTTCTAACGGGAACTGCCCACCAAACAAAGGATATTGAAGTTTTTGATCTTCTTCATAAAGAGCTCGAACGCCAGCGTAATGGTGTTGAACTTATCGCATCCGAGAATTTTACATCATTGCAGGTTTTGCAGGCCATGGGAACCTGTCCCACAAATAAATATGCTGAAGGTTACCCCGGAAAAAGATATTACGGAGGATGTGAAGTTGTTGATGAAATAGAAACCCTTGCGATTGAACGTTTGAAAAAAATTTTCAATTGCTCATGGGCCAATGTGCAACCGCACAGCGGAGCTTCAGCTAACGGGGCAGTATTTCTTGCTGTATTGAAACCGGGTGAAAAGTTTTTGGGCCTTGATCTTAGTATGGGCGGACATCTGACACATGGTAGCCCCGCCAACTTTAGCGGGAAGACCTATCATGCCATTCATTATGGTGTGACAAAAGATGGATACGTGGATTATGACCAATTGGAAGCAAAGGCAACAGCCGAAAAGCCAAAAATGATCATTTGTGGCGCATCGGCATACAGCCGCGAATGGGATTACAAACGCATTCGGGCCATTGCTGATGATATTGGCGCCATTGTATTTGCAGACATAGCGCACCCTGCCGGGTTGATCGCAACCGGTTTAATGAATGATCCATTTGATCATTGTCATATTGTAAGTTCAACAACTCATAAAACACTGCGTGGACCAAGAGGTGGCATCATTATGCTTCGCCATGATTTTGAAAATCCCTGGGGTATCAAAGATCCAAAAGGAAATCTGAGGACGATGAGCCAGTTGCTTGATCTTGCAGTTTTTCCCGGCTCACAAGGCGGACCACTTGAACATATTATCGCTGCAAAAGCTGTTTCCTTTGGTGAAATTCTTTCTGAAGATTTCAAAGCTTATGGGCAGCAGATCATCAGTAATGCACAGGCAATGGCAAGGTCATTTGTAAACCGTGGTTACCATCTTATCAGCGGCGGCACCGACAATCACCTCATGCTGATCGATCTTCGCAACAAAAGTCTTACCGGCAAAAAAGCACAGGAAACATTAGATAAAGCTCACATCACCCTAAATAAAAATGCAGTTCCGTTCGATGATAAATCTCCATTTGTCACATCCGGCATCCGCGTTGGCGTACCCGCCGTAACAACAAGAGGAATGAAAGAACACCATATGGAAATCATTGTAGAAATGATCGACAAAGTATTGATGAACGCTGATACTGAAAAGACCATTTCATCAACAAGAAATGATGTAAAGGAATTTATGAAGCAATTTCCATTATATCCCGAATTGGGCCCTTTGGTTGCCTAGTTTGTTTAATTTGGCTAAGTGCTACAAGTCAGGTCTTCATTATTTTGCGGTTCGGTTTGTGATTTGTTTCCTAAAATAATTTTACCTTTCAATACTGGTCCATTAAGTTCATTTCATTAACTTATAATTTAACAGAAATGAAAACTGAGCTCCAACGGCTGCAAATAAAAGGAACTGTATTGCAATCAGGCGATGCCGGTTATGACAATGCAAGAAAAGTATGGAATGGAATGATCGACCGGAAACCCGCATTGATCGCTCAATGTACAAATGCAGATGATATTTCCGAATGTGTAAAGTTTGCCAGGCGACATAATATGAATGTTTCTGTTCGCGGTGGCGGACATAATGTGGCAGGCAATGCAGTCTGCGATGGTGGCCTGATGATCGATCTTTCAAAAATGAAAGAAATAAAGGTCGATGCAGCAAC
Organism: Chitinophagaceae bacterium; assembly: GCA_025929635.1. GTDB lineage: Bacteria > Bacteroidota > Bacteroidia > Chitinophagales > Chitinophagaceae > VBAS01. Next base: position 8,170 of record JAICPX010000131.1, on the reverse strand, counting down.
CAAAACGGCGACTGCTGAACCAGGCGTCATTCTTAGAGAATTCGATGCAGCAACTATTCAACATGGTCTTGCTACTACGGGTGGCACGGTGTCAGATACCGGTTTGGCCGGATTGACATTAGGTGGTGGTCTTGGGTGGCTTATGGGTAAGTATGGGGTCACCGCGGATAATTTGTTAGGCGCTGACATGGTTTTAGCAGACGGAGAAAAAGTAACTGTCGACGAAAAGAACCATCCGGATCTTTATTGGGCCATTCGTGGCGGGGGTGGAAATTTTGGAATCGTTTCAAAATTCAAGTATCAATTACATTCTTTTGGACCCAATGTAGTGGCAGGAATGATACTGTATCCCATGGAACAAGCAAAGGCCGTAATGCAATTCTATCGTGAATATGCACGCAGTATGCCCGATGAATTAATGGCCTATTCCGGATTTATTGTAAGTCCTGATGGCATGCCGGTTACATTTGTATTACCCGCATGGCTAGGTGATCTCAAAGATGCTGATAAACATTTGGCGCCGCTTCGTGCCTTCGGAACCCCGATTGCAGATATGATAACAGAAATGCCCTACACAGCATTACAATCGATACTGGATGCTGCTGCACCTGCTGGCATTCGTCGCTATTGGAAGTCAGGCTACTTTACTGAATTAACCGATGAATTGCTCGATATTGTTTTGAAACATGTGGCAACCCGGCCATCACCTTTATCACCGGTGTTGTTTTTCCATATGCGTGGCGTGGCTGCGAGAACACCAACTGAAGCAACAGCTTTTGGCAATCGCCGGGATCAATGGGATAGTGACATCATCAGTCAATGGCTTGACCCCGCGGATGATGAAAAGAATATAACCTGGACAAGAAATTTCTGGAAAGAAATAGAACCGCTTACGGACGGCGTTTATGTAAATCATTTGGGAAGCGACGATGATCCAAGGGTAGCTAATGCATACGGATCAAATTTTGAACGATTGAAAGCGATCAAGAAAAAATACGACCCCGATAATTTCTTCCGGATGAATAATAATATTAAGCCTGCCTGATAAACCGGCTTCCCTTATTTTTGAAAAAAGTTTTCAAAATGATCCAGCGTATTCAAAGTGTTTGGCTGTTTCTTGCGGTGCTTTGTGCAGCATTTACCTATAAATTTCCTTTCTATACAGGCAATATTATTGGCAAAGACAATGTTCAGCGTTTTCTAAGTCTCAACGCAACTTCCAATTTTATTCTTCTTATTCTTACTGCCGGGTTTATTGCAGGTACCACTGCTATCATTTTTTTATACAAGAACAGGAAACAACAATTGTGGCTTACGATTGTGGCGGCTTGCTTGTCCGTGATTAACCTTGTCATTTATTTTTATGAAATAAAAAAATTCACGAGTGGAAACATGTCGCTAACCGCTGTTCTTGCTTTTGCCCTTCCTGTTCTTCTTATTTTGGCGGCGAATGGTATCAGGAAAGATGAAAAACTGATTAAGAGTCTTGATCGCCTGAGATAGTTTACCTGCCTAATTCATATTCATAGGCGGTCATGGTCTTCGTCCCTTTTACCTTTTTGTCTGAGATCTTGTTTATGATTGTGAACCCACCTTTTTTATAAGTAAATTCATTGCCTTCCTGTTTTTGCATTTCATACCCGCCGGCGAGCAATTGTTTCTTCATCTCTTCATATTCGTCCTTGTAGTAAGTCCGGTAAAGAACCAGTCTCGATGTATCGTTGGCGTTGTAAACATCCATAAAACTCAATGACCGAAGCATGTGTTCGAATAGGTCCTTTCTTTCATAAGATGTATAGTAATAATTGGTATACCCTTTTCCGGACTGTTTGTCTGTCAACTGGAATTGTGAGCTCTTTAACAACGAATCAGCCAGGCGAACCGAAGAGTAGGTAATTTTTTCAAGGGTATTAATATCCAGTTTCTGTGCACGCAGATGCAGACAACAAAAACAAATAAAAACAGCCAGAAAGAGTTTCATTCCGGCAAACTACGTGAATTTGGATTGTAAATGCTGTATAGCTTTTGTTAAAGGATCTTAATACTTAATGAACGGGAATGTCTTACGGATATTCGCTTTTTTAATGACCAAATAATAAGTACCGGGAGACAGCCTGGTCAAATCAGAACGGTATTGATTGTCTCCTTTTTGCAGTTGAACGGATTCAGTAAGCATTGTTTTTCCGGTCACGTCGACAATGTGTAGCTGCACGATGCCTGCTTCGCCCGTTTTTATGTTGGCTTTCAAAATATCATGAACCGGGTTTTCAAATTTTGCAAGGAGGGTAGCGGCCAATGGGCGAATGATCCTGACAACGCGACTATAGGTAACATTGCCCGATGCGTCCACTTGTTTTAATCTATAATAACCAGTAACTAAAGGCACGGCGTCCTTAAATGAATATCTTTTCTCAACAGATGAATTAAGCGCGCCGTCAACCTTGCCTAACGTAGAATAATTAATGCCATCCGCAGATCTTTCAATTTCGAAATATTGATTATTTGTCTCCTTTGAAGTTACCCATGTCAGAAGATTGAAATCATTGCCACGCCAACCTTCAAAACTCTTCATTTTAACAGCAAGCGGGGCGGCATTGATGGCAACAATAGAGTACTCACAATTTGAACCGGCAAAGCCGTCGATAGCAACATACACAACTGTCCCCGCAGGTAATGAAGTTGAACTTGCAATTACAGTGCCCCCGGCCTGCCCTAATTGTGATATGCAATTGGTAGGCGATAGACTTCCACAAGTTCCCGTAAAAAAGCCGATTTGAAATCCATAATCATCATCCGGTCCGCCACCAATAAAATTTGTATTTACACAATTCAAACCAGAAATAATAATAGAAGAAACTCCAGAAGTAAGGACTGTATAGGTGTACCAAGCAGTGTTTTCTAAAGAACCTGCACATATACTGCCGGGAGTTATTTCTGTTGACGCAGAATTACATGCATTATTTTGATTGGGTGTAGTTAATGTATCAATGCCTGTAGCTCCCGAGCAAAGGTTATTCGTCGGAGTGTCAAACTTACTGCATACCTGTAGTGTGCCTGAGTAACCTTGTTCTGTTCTTACTCTTAAATAATAGGTAGTATTTGCAGTCAGATTACTATAAAACAGGTTAGTTGCCCAAATCCCGCTTCCCTCAGTCATACATACACTTTGCCAGCCATCTCCGCCAGTTACAACAGTACCAGCGCACCCTGTATATAATATTGCTTCCACATTAGTACCTGCAACAGAGGTAGTAATATCTATTGAAACACATTGTGGAGTGCTATTGGTGGTAAACCTGAAATACGTCACTCCGCCGTTTCCACCCCATCCCTGGCCGCCACTACAAAAATTTGCACCGCCTGTTGTAGTTGATTGATTGTATGTATTGCAATTCCCGTCTAATGGTAGTGTTATGGCATTGGAACAATTAGAGCCCTGCGCCAATGAAATTGAATGAAAGACAAATAATGTGAATGCAGATAGTAAAAATCTCTTCATAAAAGTCTATTTCATAGAGTGATTAAAATAGAAAAAGGTCTCTTATGGAGATTGGATCCAATAAAATTCAAGGGTAATTGGACGGGAATTATTCAGAAGGTATTGGAGAAAATCGTTGCTATGAAAATCAGAGCACAAGATAACTTTTACCTTTTGTATTCTTTACCCTCTCGTAGATTTCCTATATCAAAAGAATTGGGCAGTGATACTTTGCTTATTCTTCTTAAGATCAGCTGGCTTTCCTGCAAATACCACCTCGCCGCCTGCATCACCCGCTTCAGGACCAAGATCAATGATCCAGTCTGCGCTGCGGACGACATCCAGGTTGTGTTCGATTACAATGATGGAATGTCCCTGCTCGATCAATGCATTAAAAGAAGCTAGCAGCTTTTTTATGTCATGAAAATGAAGACCGGTCGTAGGCTCATCAAAAATGAAAAGGATCTTGTTGCTGGCTGAACCCCTTCCCTTTCCCAGGAATGATGCAAGTTTTACCCGTTGTGCCTCACCACCAGACAAGGTATCGGATGATTGACCAAGCTTTATATAGCCTAATCCAACATCACTTAGCGGGCGAATAGCTCTTACAATTGCAGGTTCAGCTATAAAAAAATCGATCGCTTCATCAACACTCATATCCAGCACATCAAAAATGCTCTTGTCGTGGTACTTAACTTCAAGCACCTCTTCTTTAAAACGTTTACCACTACATGCCTCGCATACCAGATGCACGTCGGCCAAAAACTGCATTTCGACCACCTGTTCTCCTTCTCCTTTGCAGGTATCACAACGGCCACCATCGACATTGAAAGAAAAATGTTTTGGCTCAAAGCCGCGCATTTTACTCAAGGGTTGTTTTGAAAACAGATCCCTTATCTCATCATAGGCTTTTATATAGGTGACGGGATTGCTGCGACTGCTTTTGCCGATTGGATTTTGATCAACCAGTTCAATCTGTGCAATGGATTCTATATCACCCGTAATGCTTTTATGCAACCCCACTTTGTCGGCAAATTCACCTTTTATTTTTTGTAATGCAGGATAAAGGATCTGCCTGACCAACGTTGTTTTACCACTACCACTTACTCCGCTTATCACACAAAGTACATTTAGTGGAAAGTCAACAGTAATGTTTTTAAGATTATTCTGTTTACCACCTTCAACCCGGACCGATCTGTTCCACTTGCGAATAGATTTTGGCGGTTCGATCTTTAGTTCCCCTTTTAAATATTTGCCGGTAAGGCTTTTTGGATTTGAAACGATCTCCCCGTAATTGCCTTCCGCCACAATTTCACCACCCAGGTGAGAAGCCAATGGCCCCATATCGATGATATGATCGGCTTCACGCATCATCATTTCGTCATGCTCAACCACTACAACTGTATTCCCCAGGTCACGAAGCTCCTTTAATACACGAATCAGATTTGCCGTATCTCTTGAATGTAATCCTATCGAAGGCTCGTCCAGGATGTAAAGTGAGTTGGTAAGATTGCTTCCAAGATTTCTTGTTAATTGAATTCGCTGACTTTCGCCACCACTTAAAGAGTTGGCGAGACGACTTAATGTAAGATATCCCAGCCCAACATTCAATAGCGTATTTAAGCGGTTATTAATTTCTATCAAGACTCTTTTGGCAACCTGTTTTTCGTATTCAGAAAGTTTTGCATCCAGGTCATCAAACCATTGCTGTAGATCTTTTACGGGCATTTCATTCAGTTGGCCGATATGTTTTTCGCCAACCTTTACATATAACGCTTCTTTACGCAGACGATAACCTTTACATTCAGGACAGGTTGTCCTTCCACGATAACGGCTTAATAATACACGATACTGAACTTTGTATAACTGAGATTCCACATCTTTAAAGAAGTCATTGATACCAATTTTATTTATCCCTTCCCATAACAGATTGTAATGTTTATCTGAAAGATCAGCAATAGGTTTATGAACGGGAAAACCAGTACCTGCTGACACTTTGATAAATTGTTTTCGCCACCAATCTAATTTTTCACCCCGCCATGCGGCCACCGCCCCGTCATAGACGCTTAATCTTCTGTCAGGAATTACAAGATCAGCATCAATTCCCAGCACCTGGCTAAAGCCTTCGCAGGTGGGACAAGCACCATAAGGATTGTTGAAAGAAAAAAGATTTGGGGAAGGTTCTTCAAACTGCATTCCGTCAAGCTCAAAGCGGTTGTTGAATTCAAGAAGCGAGGTCTGAATTCTGATGTCTGATGTCTCACTTCGTATTCCTGACTTCAGACTTCCGATGGCCGGATGTGCTTCTAAATGAACATCCCCTTCTCCTTCGTAAAAGGCTGTGCCTATCGAATCCGATAACCTGTGTATATCATCCTCATCAAACTCTTTCACAACTATTCTATCAACTAAGACAAATGTGGTGACCTTGCTGGTTAACTTTTGCTTTAATTCCTTGTCCGAAAAATTTAATGCATCTTCAATTCTGACGATTTCTCCCGATTCACCGTTGATCTCCCGATTGCTACCGGGAGACGATTGACGAACATACAATCGGGAAAATCCTTTTTGCACCAGGATATTTAATTCTTCTCGCAGGTCCCTGTTCTTATGTTGTTTTAATGTTATCAGGAGATAAACCTTATCTCCTTCATTTAGTTTAGTGATCGCATCCAGCACATCTTTTACATCATCCTTTTTTACCTGTCTGCCTGAAATTGGTGAGATGGTCCTGCCGATCCTTGCATACAATAATCGCAGGTAGTCGTAGATCTCGGTCATGCTTCCGACAGTACTTCGTGGAGTTCGTGTTATAACCTTTTGTTCGATTGCGATCGCAGGGCATAACCCTTTTATGTAATCAACATCAGGCTTGTTCATCCTGTTCAGAAACTGCCGGGCATAGGCACTCAGGCTTTCCGCATAGCGACGCTGACCTTCTGCATATAAGGTGTCGATTGTCAACGACGATTTACCCGACCCGGACACTCCAGTAACTACTACCAGCTTGTTTCTTGGAATTTCAACCGAGACATTTTTGAGGTTATGAACTTTCGCGCCGCGAATAAAAATAACATCGGTGCCGGGTACTTTCACCCGATTCGTATCGGACTTTTTCGATTTTGTGGTTTGCATTTGGGGGCACAAATTTAGGATGACTCGCTAGAAATCAAGACAATCATTAACATTTCATTTCAAAAAAAGATTCGACATTCGACTTTGGTTACTTGCCGGATGTGTTTTTTCACTTAATTTTATTGTCCGATCAAACAATATCCAATATCCGGCAACCAAAAAAATGTCACGCCTATTGATGTAATACTTCTACTCTGATTGTTTTATTGATTCATTCCCTATTTTATTTTTAACTGAAAAACCAAAACCCAATGTCCATAACCACCCAAAAACCGTTTATGAAAGCGTTTGCAAAAAAAACAGACAACGATCTCATTCAACTATTTGTTGAAGGGAACACTGAAGCCCTGGAAATTCTTGTGCTACGTCACAAGGACAAGCTTTACACATCCATCCTTTTCTTAGTAAAGGACAAATATCTTGCTGAAGATATCTTCCAGGACGTATTTATCCGCATTATCGACACCATGCGTAGCGGTAGGTATACCGAAGAAGGTAAGTTTCTTCCCTGGGCCATGCGTATTGCTCACAACCTTTGTGTAGATCATTTCCGCAAAGTAAAAAGAACACCTACCATTAAGAACGGCGATGATAAAGATATTTTTGAAGTGATCAATTTCTCTGAAGACAGCGCTGAAACCACCATGATGAAGCGCCAAAGCCATGATCGTGTTCGCGAAATGCTTGATCGCCTGCCTGAAGATCAGCGTGAAGTGATCATCCTTCGCCATTATGCCGATATGAGTTTCAAAGAGATAGCATCCATGACAAATTGCAGCATCAATACTGCTCTTGGCCGTATGCGCTATGGTCTTATCAACCTTCGCAAACTAATGATGCAAAAACAGATTGCACTATAGCCTCATCCCTGCCCTTCTCCAGAATGGAGGAGGGAGTGAGCTCCGCTCTTGTCATTCTGTATTACCCATCAGATAAGTTGAATTTTCACCTTGCCATAACTGACAGGTTCTTACAGAATGACACCTAATTAAAAACCCTTCTTTCCGAGGAGGGTTTTTTATTTCTTTATATTCTTATGGGTATCGATGCCACATCGTAGCCATTCAATGAATTCATCGGCATTAGGTGTGTAGTATTTTGTTTTGGTCAACGCAATTTCATCTGCTGAAATGATTGCATATTGGGGCTGTGAAGTTGCACCAAAATTCTGGGTTTGGAATGTTGCCCATTTGTCACCTACTGTTATGATCGATTTTTTTGTGCTGTCAGGTAATGTATAAACTGTTTGTTCAGTCAATGGTAACCGGCTTCTTTCATCCACATACAATGAAACAACCACAAATTCATTACGCATCAGGCTGTCGACAGTCCTGTTTGTCCAGACCTTCTCTTCCATTCTGCGGCAGTTAACGCATGCCCAACCTGTAAAGTCGATCAGTACGGGTTTGTTCTCTTCTTTAGCTCTTGCCAAAGCACGATTGTAATCTTTTATGGGTTCATATTTTTCGGCACAGTTCACGGGGTGTTTGTAAACAGTATAACAAAGAGGTGGTGGAAATCCACTTATCAATTTCAGGTTTGCTGACTTTGTATTGG